>NZ_JBRUGW010000001.1:0-142989 GCF_053206505.1 Streptococcus fryi
CCGATAATGTGACCAGCATATGAACTTTAAACCCATAGAACCATAAGTGTTTAGAGGCATTGTAGCCAATATCAGCTAAACCTTTGAAAACCTTCGCTTTGTGATTGCGAATAGGTTGGCACAAAGGAAGAGGAAAACTGTCCATGATCACAATGGTATCTTATGAGATTGGCTTATTCAACGCTTGATGAATGAGTTGCCCCCCCCCAATAAGCTGTCGTGTCCGTCTATTAAAGCGACTTCTCTCCAGTAAGTTTCCACCAAAGAAAAGGTGACAGATTCTATAGAAACGGCGTTGAGAGGTTATTCCTAACTCAGCTTGAAGTAACAATATAATTATTTAGTTTTAAAATAGTATTCTAAAGCAGACTGAACAGAACATCCTGTTCTTAACAACTCCCTCGGTCAGAAAGTAAATGATTCTCCGAATATCATTCTTAGAATAAGCCAGCATGGCTGTCTCAATTCCCAGATCATCTCTTTAAGTCGATAACCTTTGATTGTGGGAAACAATTTTCTAATTGGGAGTCTATTTCGAATGCACATGACATTGATATTTTCTTTGCCGAACCAGGTTGTCCTGGTCAACGAGGTCTCAATGAGCATTCAAATGGCTTATTACGGCAGAATGGACTTCCGAAACAGATGGACTTTACTGATATTTCTCAGCAGTTTTTATCAGCTATAGCTGATAAAAGGAATAGAATTCCTAGAAAATCCTTGAATTATCAAACACCATACCAAGTTTTTCTGAGTTACTTGAAAAAGTCTAGCTTAATTTGACAATTTAGATTATTTTTCTAAAGCTGAATTTTTTTTACCATATGCGAAGTAGATAATAATACCAATAACTGTAGCAATACCAAAAATAAGCCATGTGAATGGTTTGTTTTGACTTATCATGATGATGCAAATAAAAATGGATAATAATGGTAAGATTGGAACTAGAGGAACTCTGAATTCTTGTTCTCCTGGTAAACCAAAATCTTTACGAAGTTTGAGAAGTCCTATTGCTAATAAAATCAAATAACTAAATGTAGAGATGTTAACAAATTCTGCTATTGTTTCCAACGGTACTAAACCGGCAAAAATCATAGCAAAGAAACCGGTAAATAGAGTAGCATTTTTAGGAACCTTTGTTTTTGCTGATACAGTTCCTAAAGATTTTGGCAATAAACCATCTCTACTTATGCTGTATATTGTTCTTGCTAAGGCATAGGTCATAGAGATACATACTGTTATTAATGTTAGTATCGCCACTATTGAAATGTAATTAGCCGCCCAGGTAGCACCAACTTGTCTAAGTGCAAAAGCAACTGCGTCTGGAACATTTAATTCAGTATATGGAACTAAACCAGTTAATACTAGGGTTATAGCGACGTAAAAAATTGTCGCAGTAGCTAATGACAAAACAATACCTCTTGGTATGTTTTTTTGAGGATTTTTAGTTTCTTCAATTGCTGTAGGAATAGCTTCATAGCCTAAAAAAGCAAATAACATCAAAGATGCTCCCGCCATTATACCATTTTGACCCCCTAGGGCATTTCCAAATCCATAAGGTGCAAACGGTACCCAGTTGTCACTATTAATTTTAAAAACACCTATCACTAAAAATAAAATCAAAGCTGAAAATTTTAATACAACTAAACTGCTATTAAATTTCAAAGCGTACTTTGAATTCAATAAGACGATAGACGTTACAGATACAAGAACTAATACAGGTAATAGGTCAATATATGTACCATTTGATACATTTAATGTACCATTTAATGCTTTCGGAAGAGATATGCCATAATTTAGCAGAAGACCCTTTAAATAACTTGACCATCCAGATGCTACACTTGAAATTGCCATAAGGAATACTAAAATAGTGTACCAACCTGTCATCCAAGCTGGAAATTCTCCTAATGTTGTATAGAGATAGCTGTAGGCTCCTCCACTTGATGGTACTCGTGAGGCAAATTCAGCAAAAATAAGAGCTGATATACCCACTGCAATAGCTGCTAAGATAATAGAAATAACTAGAGCTGGACCTGCGTATTTAGCAGCACCAATACCAGTTATGGTGAAAATACCAGTCCCTATAATTGAGCCTAGCCCTAAGAACACTAAGTCAATTAAACCTAAATGCCTTTTCATTTCTGTTTTTTCTTGCTCAATTTCTTTTCTTCGAAAAATAGACATTATTTTCCCTCCCTACTAATTAGGTATTTATCATACTACCTTTCCTGGTTTTTTAGAAAAAGTAATAATCTATTCTAACATAGGTCAAAGTTATTGTAAATATACTACAACTTATTTTTTCTGTAATTTTTTATATCAAAAACCCTGATAGAGTAAACTATCAGGGGCCATTTGTTAACTTATGAATGACTCATTTTTTCTTTGATTTCATCATATGACATAGCATAAGACTGCTCATTATCATCTGAGGTATCTGAAGGCATCTGACCGGTCTCATATAAAGATTTGATTTGGGCAGCATCAAGTGTTTCATACTTCAAGAGTGCTTCAGCAATTAACTTATGTTTGTCACGGTTTTCATTAATAATTTCCGCAGCTTTATTTCGTGCCTCATTTAATAAATGACGTACTTCATCATCAATCATTAAAGCTGTTTCTTCTGAATAAGATTTTTCTGGGCTAATCTGACCAGGCATCATGGCATGATTACCAGCGTATTGGACTGGACCAAGTTTTTCACTCATTCCATATTCTGTCACCATAGCACGCGCCATGGCACTAGCTTGTTCAAAGTCATTTGAAGCACCTGTCGTTTGCACATTAAAAATAATTTCCTCTGCAACACGACCACCCATCAATCCTGCAAGCTGTTCTTTAAGCTCATCTTTAGATAGCAACATTTGGTCTTCTTTTGGAAGAGAAATCATGTAACCACCAGCTCGTCCACGTGGTACAATTGTTACCTTGTGGACATCTCGTGCACTTGAAAGAACAAGACCTACAATTGTATGACCTGCTTCATGATAAGCAACAAGTTGGCGTTCGCGTTCTGAAATAGTTCTATCCTTTTTAGATGGTCCTGCAATTACACGGTCTTCTGCTTCATCAATATCGCTAGCATCAATCTTAGTTTTATTGCGACGTGCTGCAACTAAAGCAGCTTCATTTAGCACATTCTCAAGGTCAGCACCAACAAAACCTGGTGTTTGTTGAGCAACAACTTTTAAATCGACATCATCTGCTAAAGGTTTATTTTTAGCATGTACATGTAAAATAGCCTCGCGTCCTTTCACATCAGGACGACCAACTAATACCTTACGGTCAAAGCGACCTGGGCGAAGAAGAGCTGGATCAAGAACATCACTACGGTTAGTAGCAGCAATAACAATGATACTCTCATTACCTTCAAAACCATCCATTTCAATCAATAATTGGTTTAAGGTTTGTTCGCGTTCATCATTACCTCCGCCCATGCCAGCACCACGACGACGACCAACAGCATCAATTTCATCGATAAAGATGATTGCACGTTCTGCTTTTTTGGCATCTTCAAATAGGGAGCGAACACGGCTAGCACCTACACCTACAAACATTTCAACAAAATCTGAACCTGAAATACTGAAGAAAGGTACACCTGCCTCACCAGCTACAGCTTTAGCAAGAAGTGTTTTACCTGTACCTGGAGGCCCTTCTAATAAAACACCAGCAGGAATTCTGGCACCAAGTGCCTTATATTTTTTAGGATCTTTTAAGAAATCAACAACTTCTACTAATTCTTGTTTTTCTTCCTCAGCACCTGCAACATCAGAGAAACGTACTTTGACATCTCCTTTTTTAGCAGTACGAGCTTTGTTACGACCAAAGGTCATCGGGTTACCACCACGACCTCCTCCTTGATTCATTAGCATCGTAAAGAAGAAAATCATAATACCTAATGGTAAGATACTCATGATAACCGAGAACCAAGCACCGCTAGAGCTCTCAGGAATCACTTTAATCTCAGTGCCTGATTTTTTGGATAACTCTTCTAAAACTTTTAAAGAAGAATCACTAGGTAAAAGCGTTGATTCAAATTCAGTAACCTCTGTTGAAATGGTCCCTAAAAAGCTGAAGTCGGATGACAATTTAACTTTTTGGGCTTTTTCATACTCACCCTTAACAGATATAATACTACCACTAGGTTGGTAGGTCAGAGATTTTACTTTTCCTTCTTCAATCTGGGTCACTAATGAAGAATAGCTAATTTTTTGGCTCTGATTACCAGAACCACTCATATAAAATTGTACAGCCATAATGACTGATACAATAATTAATATATAAACAAAGGAGTTTTTAATTAGCCCATTGTTTTTATTATATTTCATAAACTAGGAATAATCTTTCTAATTTTTTTTATAGATTTCTTCCTTCAGGACACCTACGTAAGGAAGATTTCGGTAATTTTCTGCATAATCTAAGCCAAAGCCGACGATAAATTCATTTGGAACATTGTAACAAACATAATCTGCACTGATGTCAACTTCACGACCTTCTGGCTTGTCAAATAAAGTGGCAATTTTGATTGATGCTGCTTGGCGATACTCAAACATATCACGAAGATATTTCAAGGTACGACCTGTATCAATAATATCCTCAATAAAAAGAATATGTCGGCCTTCGATTTTGGTATCAACATCTTTTAAAATTTTAACTTCTCCACTGCTTGAGGTTCCACCATGATAACTTGATACTACCATAAAATCCAATTCTATATGTGCATCAATGTATTTGATTAACTCAGCCATAAATGGGAAAGATCCTTTTAAAACACCAACTAAAAGAGGATTCTTATCGGCATAGTCTTTAGTTAGTTGTGCGCCTAACTCTTTAGCCTTGGCAACAATATCTTCTTCAGAGTATAAGATTTTTTCAATATCTTTTTCTAACATCATATCACCCTATTTCTTTTTGAATATACAATTTAGCCTTTATTGTAACATTTTTAGATGATTTTCTCAAATAAGTTTTATCACTTGTGATCACAAAAATAATCTCTCCCTCTTGCTCACCAACGATAGCACTCCTACGATCTTCAAGACTGATCTTATCATCAATAAATAAACGTCTTAATTTCTTAGTATGATGACCTAATTTTATTTTATCTCCCGACTGCCGATGACGTAATATTATAGGTGAAAGGTTAAAAACTGGAATACCTGAATTCAAAATATCGACTGATTGAAAAGCAAAATTGAAACCATTGAAGGCTACTTTGCTACCATAGTCTAACACTTTTTTAGTAGGCTTACTATCGGTCTTTGGAATGATTTTAGAAATCGCTACTTGATGAGGTGTTAATACAAGCCAATAACCTGCTTTGATATAGTATTCTGCATTGGTTTTGGTTACCATGACATTCAATAGTTGATTAAATTGTGACTTTGATAATTGTAAATCAGGAAATTGTTGCAAATATTGCTGTAATAATACTGTTTGAATGGGTAGTGACAAATTTGAAAAACACCGTCTATCCTCAACAGTCAGATCTTTTGTCAAATCCGACAGGGCAGCCATCATTATGCTAACTTCTTCTGATAAATATTGCAAATGAGTAGCAAATTGAGGATTCTCTTGTTTTAATAGTGGCATATAGTGGTGTCTAATACGGTTTCTCAAATAATCCAGTCCGCTATTGGTTTCATCTTCGAAATGAAAAGGGGTAGGTAAGTCAGCCTTTTTAAACGATAAGAGTGGTCTGATAAGTTCACCCTCTGGAAGAGTAGATACTTCTGAAATACCTACAAGGTGTCTTAAGCGACTACCTCTGATTAAACGCATCAAAATAGTTTCGTGATTGTCATCAGCATGATGTGCTGTCACTAAAGCTGTATAGCCTTTTTCCTTCATGATTTTCCTAAAAACACTGTACCTAAATGTCCTTGCCTTTTCTTCTGAAAAATCACCCTGAAAATAATCAACAAAGAAAGGGAGATTATGCCTTAAAGCCCAGTTTTTTAAATAATTTTCTTCCTCCTCCGAAGCTAAACGTTGTTTGTGATTGATATGAACAATACCAATATCAATCTTTAGTTTATCTTGATAAGAATGTAAAAAGTGCAGTAAATTCATTGAATCTACTCCACCTGATACAGCAACTAAAACTTTTTTGTGAGTATTAAAGTATCCTTTTTGGATAACATGCTTCAAAATATCTTGGTACATTATTTTAAAATATTATAAATATCATTAGCAATTGATGTAATATCATCATAGCTCATATTTTCTGTAAAAATCGATAAAATAAAAGGTTCATCAGTATAGATTATAGCTACATCATGTCTAAAATCATAGGCATCACCAATTTTGTGAGCAACTTGTACTGGAATATCTTTTGAAATACGTTCACCATCAAACTGTGTTTCAGATAAATAAGTGATGATGTCTCCATCTTGCTCATAAATAGCTTCCATCAATCGACCTGCCATTTTAGCTGAAGCTTCTCTAGTTGCCATATCCCATCGTTGACCAACAATACTATCTATTTCCTTGTAGAATGCTTTATCAAATTGATCAGCTAAATAGTAGCCTGCAATGTTACTTGCTGCATTATCAGATTCTTTGGCAATAGCTTTTAAAATATGCTCCACACTATAATCTTTATCGTCATGACTCTTACTCATGCTACCACTCCCTTGAGTGTCATAAGCACCTTCATAATCCAATACTGCTTCAACATATTTCAAAGGTTGAGATAATTGATAACGACCTAAATCCAATTGTTTTTGAGCATAGTACAGAGTCCCTAATTTCGTCACACTAGCCGCATAAACAACCTTGTCAGCATTTATTTCAGCTACTTCTTGAGTAGTCAGCGATTTAACATAAACAGATAGAGTATCTTTTGAATACTTATCAAGTAGTAATTTTTGAACTTTCTGCATTCTGATGTCACTGGTCGTTAAAAATCTCTCCGAGATCCAGCCATACCCATCAATTTCATAATAATACCCATCTTTAGTGAGTGCTTTTTTCGTGACTTTTATCTGTTCAAATGCTGAAATAGGTTTGTTCGAACGTTTCGCCCCTTTGGTATAAGGACTTTGGTAGGTTACAACACCGTCAGTCGCAAAATAAGATTGATCAACTGATGACTCCTCTAATACAATGTCATCGTAAATGAGATCACGACTTGCTATGATAAACTGCTCATTTGCTAATTTAAAAACAGGATAACCCTCATTATTCAAGAATAGTGAACTAATTTTAATATCCGACTCTTTTTTTAGAATGGATCCTGCTTCAAGTAATTCGGGATCTTTAAAGACCAACACATCATTTAGTAACACTGGATTTTTGGGTAGGTAATGATAATAGCTTAACTGATCTGCAACCGTATGGGTTAATTCCTTTAAATCACCGGGTTCAATATTAGGCTCCAACTCAGTGCTGATAATTGTTGTAGGCGTCAAAAAAATGGGAACTAATAGCATAGCCAATAGCTTTTTCATTTTTTAGCGCCTCCTTTCATCAATGTGTTTAATGTCATGTTTAGACAATAGTTTCAATGCCTTATTTTTTTCAGATAATTCTTCTAACTTTTCATCAGAATAATTTAAAAAGGTTTGTATAACTTTAATCAAATCGTCCATATTATTTTGGTAATAGTTCAGGTGAAGAATAGATAACTTCCCCTTCGAGTGAGTAATAATATTTAGCTCTGGCATATTTTTCAATATACTCAGGATCTTGAAGTCTCTCTGCCAGCTCTTGTTGCTCTTTAGTTTCCTCTTTGAGAGATTGGTATTCTTTTTTCAATTCCATAATCTGCGCTTTTTGTTCTTCAAATGCAACATAGCTTGAAACCAAATTATAAGCTGGTAAAATAAAGAAAAGCGTGACTAAAATCAAAATCCAACCCAGAAAACGATTTTTCTTTCTAACTTCTTGAGCTTGATAGCGTCTTTTTGTGTTTTCATTTTTGATATAATCATTATTCAATTGGACAACACTAGGCTTTTTCATCTAACTCTATCCTTTTTTCACTGATAATCTCATACATCTTAACAGCATCTTCTTTTTTGGTGCTATCTAACATATCTAAGACCTTAACCGTCAGTAATTTATGACCGAATTGAATGTCAATTTCATCATTGATTTTTAGAACTGTTGATGACTTAGCTAAAACACCATTCACTTTAATACGTCCCTTATCTGCAACTTCCTTAGCCACAGTACGACGCTTGATAATACGTGATACCTTTAAATACTTGTCTAATCTCATTTTGTCTTTACCTCAATGCTCTTATTTTATCATGTTTTGGATGAAAAATCATATTGAAGAAGGTTTTGACTTGAAACTGTAACCTTACGAATTAGTCTTTCTATCCCGAATATACGAAAGAGCTTCACCAAAAACGCGTAATTCCTCAATAATCTGGTAATCTTTTAATCCTTTTATGGTAAATGTAATATCAATTTTACCATCATTTTCTGAAATGCTAGCCTTGAGTTGTGTCTTTGATAGAGCTTCAAAATAGTCCTGTGTCAAGTAATAGTTTCTAGATACTGATTCAAATGATACTGTCAACTTATCATTTTTTCTGTCAACCATAGCAACAAAAGCCTTGTCCATAAAAGCTTTGACAAGTCCTATTTCCAACAGATAAGCTACTTGATCAGGATATTCCCCAAAGCGATCAATCAGTTCATCTTGAAGTTCCTCATAATCAGCTACACTTTCTAATTCACGAATACGTTTGTAAATAGCAATTTTTTGACGTTCATCGGCAATATAATCAGACGGTAAATAAGCATCAATCTGAAGATGGAGTTCTGCATTACCTTTGTGACGTGCTTGTGATTTACCTTGTTTTTCTGCAATCGCCTGTTCAAGTAATTGAGAATACAGTTCAAAACCAACAGAATCAATAAAGCCACTTTGAGAAGCACCTAAAATATTACCAGCACCCCGGATTGATAAGTCCTGCATTGCAATTTTAAAGCCGCTACCCAATTCTGTAAACCCTTTTATAGCATTCAAACGTTTTTCTGACACCTCAGTTAATACCTTATCAGGTTTATACATAAGATAAGCATAAGCGATACGATTACTACGTCCTACACGACCACGAAGTTGATATAAGGTTGACAATCCCATGTGATCTGCATTTTCAATAAACATGGTGTTTGCATTTGCTATATCAACACCAATTTCAATAATCGTTGTCGCAACTAGAATATCATATTCACCATTGATGAAGTCAAACAATGTATTTTCTAACTGGATTTCACTCATCTGACCATGTACAAAACCAATGCGAGCCTCTGGAACCAACTCATTCAATTCTGCCACTTTATTGTCAATAGTGTCAACTTTATTGTAAATGTAATATACCTGACCACCCCTATCTAACTCACGACTAATGGCTTCACGAATAAGACCAGGATTTGTTTCTATAACATAGGTTTGTACTGGAAAACGATTGATAGGAGGTGTTTCAATAACTGACAAATCTCTGATTCCCAACATGGACATATGGAGAGTTCTTGGAATAGGTGTTGCTGTCAACGTCAGTACATCAACTTTTTTCTTCAATTCTTTTAGAGTCTCCTTATGCTTGACACCGAAACGTTGTTCTTCATCAATGACAATTAAACCTAAATCTTGAAAAACAACATCCTTGGATAGCAGTCTATGGGTTCCAACAATGATGTCAACTCTTCCTTTTTTCAAGTCTTCTAGAGTCTTTGCTTGCTCAGCCTTTGTTCTAAAACGACTTAAAACATCGACAGTCACTGCAAAATTTTCAAACCTAGCCCTAAAATTATCATAGTGTTGTTGAGCAAGAACTGTCGTTGGAACAAGAATTGCTACTTGCTTACCATCATTTACAGCTTTAAAAGCAGCTCTCATAGCAACTTCTGTCTTACCAAAACCAACATCACCAACCAATAACCTGTCCATTGGTTTATCAGACTCCATATCAGCCTTGATTTCGTTAATAGAGCGTAATTGATCATCTGTTTCAGCATAGGCAAAATCATTATCAAATTCTTCTTGATTGGTATCATCTGGTGAAAATGCAAACCCTTTAAGTTGGCTGCGTTCAGCATAAAGCTTAATCAAATCATCAGCTATGTCCTCGACCTGTTTAACTACTTTTTGTTTGGCCTTTTGGAAACGTCCGTCATTAAGTTTATTAACTTTAGGAGCCTTTCCATCACTAGCCATGTATTTGGACAAAACCTCAATCTGTTCAACTGGGATGGAAATACGATCTGAATTATCGTATTGAATGGTCAGGTAATCCCGATGAATACCTTTTAATTCAATAGTTTCAATACCTAAAAACTTACCAATACCATGAACGTGATGAACAACGTAATCACCTACAGCTAGCTCATTATAATCTTTTAAACGTTCAGCATTTGTCAGGTTTTGACGACGAATACGACGTTTGATTTTCTTATGATAAATTTCTCTTTCAGTAATCAGAACAAGCCGCTCATCTGAAAAGTAAAAGCCTTGTGATAGTTCAGAGACAACCAGTTGTGCTTGACCAGACTGAATATGATTTTTGTCAACAATTTGTAAATCTAATTGATAGTCTTGTAAATTTTTCTGTAAACGTTCTAAAGATTGTTCAGAATCACACTGCAGAATAACTGTTGCCTTCTGTTTTTGGTAACGATTGATTTCATCAACGAGGAGAGGGAATTGATTGAAAAACTCCTGCATTGGATACTGGTTAAATTGATAAAAGCCACTAAATTTTAGATTACCTAACCCTTTATGAAAATTCGAAAACATGGTTGCAGGCAGATGGTTACGTAAGGCGCGATACGAATCTACAAAGTAAGTCAAACTGGCGATAGATTGTCCCTTTTGTAAATCATCTGTCAATAATTGAGCGATATCTAAATCGAATTTACTATTACGATCAATGATTTTTGGGAAATCATCAAAAAAGATTGGTGTCTTTTCAGGTATATAATCTAACAGTGTAAATGTCTTATCATAAAAAAGAGATAGGAAGCGCCTTATATTAGCATGTTTGTGACCATCTTTTGTCACACTTAATACCTCTTCAAGATAATCTTTTTGAAGACCTTCTGAGGTTGACACATGTTTTTCAAGAGCAATAACGGCTCGTTCAAAATCTTCAGAAGTTAAGATAATATCATCTACAGGTCCAAGTTCTACTTTTTCCAATGACTTAATGGAGGTTTGTGTTTCACTATCAAAGAAACGAATACTGTCAATCTCATCACCAAAAAATTCTATTCTAACAGGAGATTGGTGAGATAAACTATAAAAATCTAGAATATCTCCCCGTCTACTAAACTCAGCAGGACTAATAACTTGATTAACTTTCTTATAGCCCATATTCGTCAATTGTTTATCCAATCCAACAACATCAATCTCATCACCTATATGTAAATTCATGTTAAGAGATTGGTAAATTTCAGGATTCGGTAGTAATACCCGCATGCCAGCAATGCTTGTCACTAGAATACCAGTTTCAGATGTATTTTTTAAAAAGTTCATAGCTTCCAAACGAGTACTAGCTCTCTCTAGAGACGAGAAAACAAATTCTGTAGCTGCTATATCATCTGTAAAGAAATGAAATACCTTATCCTCATCTAATAATGCTGTTAAATCAGATACTAGACGTTCTGCTTCTGAATGGGTAGCTGTAACAGTAACGATTTTGTTACCATAAGTAGCAAAAGCACTGGCAATAGCCAATGCTTTACTGGCTCCAGAAAACCCCATGACAAGTTGTCTCCCTGTATCGAGATTATCTAGCCATTTAGTTAGTTGCTTGTTCTTTGCAAATAGGTGTAGTAGGTCTTGTTTAGCCATTGTAAGCTCTCATTGTCTTTTCAAAATCATTGACACTAAGATGATAATTGACAGCTTTGTCAACCTTATCAATAGTATTCAACACTGTTATCAAATCATCACCTTCAAAGCGACTCATGACATGGTTAATAACCGTCATATTGGGTTTAGGACGCCCTATTCCGATTTTCAAACGATCAAATTCTTGAGTCCCTATATGAGAAATAATTGATTTGATACCATTATGACCACCTGAGGATCCTTTTTGTCTGAAACGTATTTTACCAACTTCCATATCCAAGTCATCATAAATCACTAGCAAGTCTTCAATAGCAATATTATAAAATGCAAGTAAGGCTCTTACTGCAATACCACTATTGTTCATATAGGTCGTTGGTTTAACTAAGTAAACCTTCTCACCGTTTAAAAATGTTGAGGCAATGAATGCCTTAAATGTTTTATCTTCTGTAAACGTAATGTCCAGTTCTTTTGCCATTTTATCAACTGCCATAAAACCAATATTATGCTTGGTTTCATGATATTTACTGCCGACATTGCCTAAACCCACAATCAGTTTAACCATACAAAAACTTCCTTTCTAAATATTGCTGTAAACGCCAAAAGGGGTGTAGGTTAATACTCTTGACTTCACAGAAATCAATCTTATCATCCTACCCCCGCAAGGTTGACAAATCTAGTCAACTACTGCGATAAACAGCTATTACTAAATAAGTTAAGATGTTGATCGTACTTACTACATCATCTTTTTTTATAATTACTAGACATTAAAACGGAATTCCATAATATCACCATCTTGAACGATGTATTCTTTTCCTTCTTCTCTAAGACGACCAGCTTCCTTAACAGCTTTTTCACTGCCATAATGCATCAAATCATCATAGGACATGGTAACTGCTCGAATAAATCCTTTTTCAAAATCTGAGTGAATAATCCCCGCTGCTTGAGGAGCCTTGATACCACGTTTAAATGTCCAAGCACGAACTTCCTTTTCACCTGCTGTAAAGTAAGTTCCCAAACCAAGCAAATGATAAGCTGCACGTGTCAATTTGTCAACTCCTGACTCTGTCAAGCCGATAGCTTCCAAAAATTCTGCCTTATCGTCATCGTCTAACTCTGAAATCTCTTCTTCAGCACGCGCAGAAATCACAACAACCTCAGCATTCTCAGTCGCTGCAAACTCTCGGATTTGTTGAACATAATCAATTGCATCAGGATCTGCTACCTTATCTTCGTCAACATTAGCAACGTATAGCACTGGTTTTGTTGTCAATAAGAACAAGCCCTTGACAATACGTTGTTCCTCTTCTGTAAACTCTACCGTTCTTGCTGATAAACCATCTTCAAGAACTGGTTTGATTTTTTCGAGAACTGCAAACTCAGCAATCGAGTCCTTATCCTTTTGAGTACGCGCCATTTTTTCAACACGTGCATAGCGTTTGTTAATGGACTCTAGGTCAGCCAAGATAAGTTCTAGATTGATTGTTTCAATATCAGCAATAGGATCAACGAAGTCAGATTCACGGCCTTGTTCACGCATGACATTTTCATCATCAAAGGCACGTACAACATGGACAATAGCGTCAACTTCACGGATATTAGCCAAGAATTTATTCCCTAAACCTTCACCTCTTGACGCGCCCTTGACAATTCCAGCAATATCTGTAAACTCAAATGTCGTAGGAACTGTTTTCTTTGGTGTAATCAGTTCTGTCAACTTCTGTAAACGTTCATCTGGAACTTCCACCATACCAACATTAGGGTCAATTGTAGCAAAAGGATAGTTCGCAGCTTCTGCTCCTGCTTTTGTAATTGCATTAAAAAGGGTTGATTTTCCAACGTTTGGCAAACCAACAATACCAGCTGTCAAAGCCATATGTTATTATCTCCATTCAAAATATTCAATCATGACTATTATAGCAAAAAACACTCCGAAATGGGAGTATAAAAGAACTCTAATTATAAAACATAGAATTTTATGCGATAAAAAATCTCTCATCATAACAATGAGAGATAAACATTAAAACAAATCTTTGAGTAGCATTAACCAAGGAATAAGTGCTGGAAGTAATCACCAATTATTCTCCAAAAACTCCCAAACAGTTGTTGAGTGATGACATTCAAGGAAATCATCATCTTCTTGAGATTCTGAGGTTTTCCTTGGCTAGAATAAGATAGTCCAGTGACACATCAAAAATTTCGGACAACTGGATAATATGGTCTAGATCAGGTATACTTTCGCCTTTTTCCCACTTAGAAATGGCTTGAAGGGAAATAAACAAGCGATTAGATAGCTCCTCTTGTGAGAGGCCATCACGTTGTCTTAGTTTTTTTATCTGCTCACCTAACTGTATCATAATAGTCCTCCAATATCGTTTACCATAACTATAAGATATCTAAGCCATAAACACTAGCACTAATCACGCGAAATCTGTCAACTAAGAGTTGCATCATGTCACGTCATGACTTTTTTGAGTTTTCGATTAAAGTCATAGCGCCCCATCATGACAATATGATCACAATTGGTACAGCGTATCTTAATATCTGCACCAATTCTGACAATTTCCCATTTATTTGCCTTTTTACCTGTTTCCTTAATCATACAGGCATGTGGTTTTTTCATCTCCACCATAGACCCCAATTCATACATCATATATCACTCCTTTGATAAATACATATAGCGTTCCTGTCCTTCTAAAATGGTTTCTTCTAGATTAATCACTTCTCCATCCACCTGCGAAAAATCAGTCTTAATGACTTTTATTTTGAGTTTTTCAGCACTAAAATGCTGGATACGCGGTGAGGATAAATGCCTTTTAAAAAGCAAATCTAAGAGTGATAAGGTATTGTGCAATAGCCCTTTACGCTCAATATAGACCACATCAAAGGCCCTTGTAAAGATACTGGATGTTGGCCAAATCATAATCCCACCACCAAAGTACCTATTATTAGCAAAGGTGATAAAGAAAAGGTTACTTAATGTTAGTGCTTTAGTTTCATTAGTCACTAATAACTGGACAGCTTGGTTGGTAAATAATGTTTTAACAGCATAGACAATGTAAGACAGTTGCCCTAATCCAAGTTTTTTTAAATGGTTTTTTAACCATGAATTTTCAGAATAAGCAATCACACGCGCAACAAAACCAAAATCAAGACTATTAACCACAACACCATCTTTATAGGTCAAAAGGGTAATAGGCTGCTTCTCGTCACTAATCAGAGCCTCCATGACCTCATCAATACGTTTAATAGCTATAGACCGTGCAAAATCATTCCCAGAGCCCGTCGGATAATAAGCAAAGGGAATATGAGGTGGCAGTTCTTTTAATAACTTAGAAAGGCTACCATCGCCACCTAAAATCAATAAACGGTCACCAGTATTATATTCTGTCAAGACTTGGGAAACTTGATTTAGTTCATCACCTGCATATTTAGTCATAAAAACTCTGACAGCAATCTCTGGATAATCTTTTTTTATCTTTTCAATTACCTTTTTCGCCTGACCATGACCCGAGGAAGGATTTGCAAGAATAAATAATATCATAAGCATATTATAACAAAAAGAAGCTCAAAAAAATCTTTTCAAGCTTCTGACATTATCTTTAGTTTTAGTTTGTTCTGACAGGGGTAATTAATTGCACAAAATCCTGATTTTCTGAGACTGGTGTTAGAGTGAATGGGCGAACTGGTGAAATGAAACGGATAAGTACTTTCTCATATTTTATCGCCTTGAGAGCATCAATTAGATAAACAGGATTGAAGCTGATAGTTAATTCTGAACCTGATACCATTTCAACATCTAATTCTTCATTAACCTTACCGACTTCTGGAGAATTAACATGAGCTGTTACAGTATCCCCTGTTATTTCAAGTTTGACGGTACCACTTTGGGTTGCATTAGAAATCAAAAATGCTCTCTCCATAGCGTTTCTTAAATTAGCTGTATTAAAGGTCACTTCCGTTTCAAATTGGTTGGTCAACAAACGATCAGTATCAGGATAAGTTCCCTCTAACAAACGAGTATAGAAGCTAATATGCTCACTTCTAAATAGCATTTGACTAGATGAGAAAAAAACTTCAACTGTTTTGACATCATCTGAAAAAACAGATACAAATTCTTTAAGTGACTTACTTGGAATAACTACATCGAAATTATCTGTTGGTTTTTCAAGTACCAACTGACGCTGACTCATACGATGTGAATCTGTTGCCACAGCTTTGAAATGATTATGCTGACTCAGTACAAGGTGAACACCTGTCAAGATAGGACGACTTTCTTGTAAGCTAGCCGCAAATGCCGTTTCACTAATAATGGATTTTAATAATTTTGTTTCTAAAACTAAGGGTGAGTCTGTTGATACTTCTTGTATGTGAGGGTAATTTTCAACAGATTTACCTTTTAAAGTGATTTCTGATTTACCACTTCGTAAAACGACTTGTTGTTGAGCAATTTCTTCAAAGTCAACAATAATATCAGGAAGGCTTGAGATAACATTAATAAAGAAATTAGCTTCTAGCAAAATTGCTCCTGTTGAAGTGATTAATAACCCAGCATTAACGTTATTTGTTGGAATAGTATTCTCAATTGTAATTTGTCCATTAGACCCTGTTAAAGTGATACCTTCGGAAGTTACTTCTATTTTGAGGCTAGATAAGATTGGAATGGCATTTTTACTGCTAATAGCTCTTTTAGTTGCCGTTAAAGCTTGCATAAAAGCTGTTTTATTAATTGAAAATTTGATCATGGATACTCCTTATTTTATAAGTATTATAATTAGTAATAGTAGTAGGTCTTGTTGATATAGTGGAAAAGTCTTCTTCATTTAGATTTCATCAGAAGTGAAGCTTGTTTATAACCTGTGGATAACTTTTGAAAAAAGGTTGATTTATACACAGGTTACTATTTTAGTTTCTTTTTGATGGTCTCAATTTCGATTCTGAGATTTTCATCTGTTGTAATCATATCTTTTATTTTATTATAGGCATGTAGGATAGTTGAGTGGTCTCTCCCACCAAATTCTTTTCCTATTTTGGGTAAACTAAAGTCAGTTAATTCACGTGATAGAAAGACAGCGATTTGTCGAGCTAACGCAATATTTTGGACACGTTTTGTTCCTTGGATCTCCTTGACTGTTATACCATAAAATTTAGCCACATTTTCTTGGATTGACTCGATTGAAATCACCGATATAGTTGATTTGGTGTAGTTAATTGATCTGATAGCTTCATTGACTAAGTCAACGCTTATAATATCTACTTTTTTGACATTGGCTATCAAGCTAATGTTTTTTAAAGCTCCTTCTAATTCGCGGACATTGGAATCAAATTGCCCTGCTAGGTATTCAATAGTTTCTATTGGGAAAGTGTAACTATACTGTTGGATTTTTTCTTGAATAATCGCAATACGTGTTTCATAATCTGGAGGTGTAATATCCTGTGTTAATCCCCAGCTAAATCGTGATACCAATCTTTCTTCTAAATCATTCAATTGTTTTGGTGGGCGATCACTAGTTAGAACAATCTGCTTACTATTTCCATGTAGCTCATTAAAAGTATTAAAAAATTCAACCTGAGTAACCGACAGGTTCTTGTTAGCCAAAATTTGAACGTCATCAATTAAAAGAACGTCTAAAGTCCGAAACTTTTCTTTAAGTTCATTCATCGTTCCTAATCTGATATGTGTGACGAATTCATTTATAAATTCTTCAGCTGTCAGGTATTTTATTCTAGCTTCAGGCCTTTCTTTATGAACGCTATTACCGATGGCATTAAGAAGGTGTGTCTTTCCAAGTCCAGGACCTCCCCAAATAAACAGCGGGTTATAAGCAATTCCTGGGCTCTCAGCTACAGCTAGTGCTGCTGAAAAAGCCCATTTATTCCCATCTCCTTGTATGAAGTTAGAAAATTGGTAGTTTGGATTTAAATTGCTATTGATTGGTATAACTTTTTTTAGAGTAGGCTCTTGTTTAACCAATTCTGTCGCTTCGGAGTTGAAATGTTCTAGCTCAGAGAGATATTCAGCTTCAATAGTTGTTGAGAGATATTCCCAGCCAGCTGCAAAGATAATTTCAGTTAAGTTCATTTTCCAGAAATTAATCTTCATACTGTCCAATAAGATATAGGCTTTTTGTCCCTCAATTTTGATAAGTTGTGCATCAGCAACAAAAAAATCATAAGCTGTTTGTGCTAGCTTTTCTTGTGCTAATTCAAGAACCCTTTGCCAGAACAATTGTATGTTTTCAGCCATTTTTCCCTCCTACTAGTTGTCTAAGTCCCTTTATTTTATCATAATTACCAAAAGTTTTCCACAAGCAAAAAAAGAATTCCACATTGTTAAAACAAGTTTTCCACAATTTGTGGAAAACTTGTTGAAATAGTGTCTCTCTTATTGTTTAAAGAGATTTTTTCTGTGTAAAACTGTGAATATGACAAATGAGATATCAACAAGACTATAATAATTTGTCTACAATTCTGTTGAAATCTTCTAAGTTCTCAAAAGAGATAGTTACTTTTCCTTTACCTTGATTATTAGATGTGATAGAGACTTCTAAACCTAAGCTCTGAGCTATTTTTTCCTCATATTCTTCTACGAAGATATTTCTTTTGATTTGATTTGCTTGTTTAGGTGTTAGTTTTTTTTCGAGTTGACGGATGCTTAATCCTTCGCTGATAATCATCTGATAATACTGTTTTTGCTTTTGTTCATCTGATAGACTCAGCAAGAGGCGCGCGTGTCCAGGAGATACATCTCCTTTTTCAATACCTTCTAAGATGACTGAAGGGAGTTGAAGGAGGCGAAGTGAATTAGTGATATAAGGTCTTGATTTCCCCATACTTTTAGCAATTTCATCGTGTGTCATTGCTTTTTTGATGATGAGTTGCTGATAAGCTTTAGCTTCTTCAATGGGGTTTAAATCTTGTCTTTGTAGGTTTTCGATGATAGCTTGCTTCATACTGTCATCGGCACTGATATTTTTAATAATAGCAGGAATTGTGGTCAAACCAGCTAATTGACTGGCTCTTAATCGTCTTTCTCCAGCAATCAATTCATAACCAATGATATCAGATTTTCTGACGATAATAGGCTGAATCAAACCGTTTTCCTTGATGGATTGGGCTAATTCTTCCAACTCATTTTGTTTAAAGATAAGCCGTGGTTGATAAGGATTTTTAACGATATCTTTAATCCTAATATAGTCTAATTGTTCAGTCATAAGACCTCCTAAAAAATGAGACTGGGACGAGGTCCCTGTCTCTTAGTTGTATTATTGCCTAATGTTGAATATGCTACGAGCTTTAGTGTTAGTTTGAAGCTAAGTCCAAAGTTGTTTTGGTTAATTTGATATTAACGCTTTTTTCTTGGCCATTTCTGTAAAAGGTTACTTTGATTGTATCACCGATATGATGCTTATAAAGAATACTTTGTAAGTCACTGGAATCATCAATACGGGTATCATCAATTTCAGTTATGACATCGTAGGTTTCTAATTGACCGTCAGCTGGCAAGCCTTTTTCAACGGATAGAATAACAATACCATTAATAATATCAGCTGGTAAATGTAGTTCTTCTAAAGCAGCAGTTGATAGTTTATTGAGGTTAGCCATAGATATGCCTAATGCTGGTCTCTCAACAGCTCCTTTTTCTTCTAATTGTTTGATAATTGAAACAACATCATTTGATGGAATAGCAAATCCCATACCTTCAACAGCAACCTTATTATCAGGAGCATTTGTGATAGTGATTTTACTTGAATTGATACCGATAATTTGACCTTGAATATTAATGAGGGGACCACCAGAATTTCCAGGATTTATAGCTGCATCAGTTTGGATGGCATTTGTAGAAATCGTTTGTCCACTTTCGTTTTTTGATGTAACAACTCGGCTCAAACTTGATACGATACCTTCTGTGACAGAATTGGCATATTCTGATCCTAGTGGGCTTCCGATTGCGATAGCTACTTCGCCAATATTTAGGTGAGATGAGTCTGCAAATTGACCTACGGTGTCAATACCATCTGCATGAATTTTAATGACAGCTAAATCTGAGTAAACGTCAGCACCAACGAGTTCCCCAACCACCTTATTGCCATTAGCCATTAAAATTTCTAATTTTTCTGCGTTTTCGACAACGTGGTTATTGGTCACCAGATATGCTGAACCATTTTCTTTTTTATAAATGACTCCAGAACCTTCTCCTGCAACCACCAATTCATTTTCTTGATCGGATTCAGAAAAAATAGTTGCTGCTTCTCCACCAAATATCTGACTATAAAATTTATCTAATTCACTAGTATTAGATACCCTTTGATAATTGATAACAGAAACAACAGCGTTTTGAATAGCTTTGACAGCATGTGTGGTATTTGTCTCATTGTTTGTTGCTACTGCTGTTAGGTGTGATTGAGGTACAGTGCTCACTTGATTAGGTTTGATTAGATTCCATTTTAAAATACTAATAGCACCAATAGCACCTCCCAGAATGCTGATTATAAAGATTGATATTAGTTTGAGAAATTTTTTCATCGTTTACCTCCCTTGTGATATTAGTTTAGCTCATTAATCTTAATTTTAGCTTAACTGTTATAGCTATTATAACAAAAGGAGTTAAAAATTTCAGTATTTTAAATAAGTTATCCACATCTGTGGATAACTCTGGGGAAAAGAAAAAAAGTAACTCTATTCTGACTATGGTATAATATTGATATGAAAATTACAGTTATCACAGTAGGGAAATTAAAAGAGAAATACCTAAAAGAAGGGATTTTAGAATATACAAAACGGCTTAGTCGTTTTACCAAACTAGATATAGTCGAATTACCTGATGAAAAAACACCTGATTCTGCAAGTTTAGCTGAGAATCAAGCTATCTTAGATAAAGAAGGTCAGAAAATTTTACAGAAGATTGCTGATCGTTCCTTTGTCATTGCTTTGGCTATTGAAGGGAAACTGATGTCATCAGAAGAACTTAGTCAAACAATGGCTGATGTGACGATTAGAGGTTTTTCAGAGATTACCTTTATTATAGGTGGTAGTTTAGGATTATCTCCGGCAGTTAAACAGAGGTCTAATATGCTACTAAGTTTTGGTAAAATAACTCTTCCGCACCAATTGATGAGATTGGTATTGATTGAGCAGATTTACCGTTCGTTTATGATTCAACAAGGAAGTCCTTATCATAAATAAGGATGTTTCATGTGAAACCAATAAGGAGGGATGATGAAACCATCTTATAAAATGATGGAGCGTTTACGTGTTGCTACAATAGCAACATTTATCAGTGGTTTCGTGAATGCTTATACTTACACTACACAACAAGGGAGCTTTGCAGGCGTTCAATCGGGTAATTTATTATTATTAGCCATTAGTATTGGACAGGGTGCGTTTGAGAAGTCTATAATTTATATAATCCCTTTAATATTTTTTATGCTTGGTCAAGCTGTTAGTTATGCCTTGAGGCAACGGGCTAAATCAAAGGGGTATAGATGGCATATCTATGTGAGTGGTGTGTTAATCGTGTTAATGTTGATTATTGCTACGTTAAGTCCACATTTTCCCTCCTCCTTTACTTTAGCAGGTTTAGCCTTATTTGCTTCCATTAAGGTGGATACTTTTAAACGTGTCAGAGATATGACTTATGCTAGTGTTATGATGACTGGTAATGTAAAAAACATGGCACATCACTTCATAAAGGGGTGGTGTGAAAAGGATAGTACCTTGTTGAAACACTCTTTTTATACTTTACTTGTCTTATTATCTTGTATTTTTGGAGCTATTTTAGGGACAATCTTATCTCAAAATTTTGATGAGTATAGTCTATATTTTCTGTTGCTACCACTTATTCTGCTTTATGTTATCTTACAACAAGACCATTAAAAACAAAAAAAAGTTGGGAAACCCCAACTTTTTTGATTCCAGCAGGATTCGAACCTGCGACCGTTCGCTTAGAAGGCGAATGCTCTATCCAGCTGAGCTATGGAACCCCTTCGACTGTTTTATTCTAACGTAAAAGCCAAAAAATGTCAAGAGATGGTAGAAGGATATTTTAGTAGAGAAGTTAATAGCTTATATTATGGAAAAACAAAGTCTAACTTAATTTCTGAATCAATAGCATTGAATATAGAGGTGTAGTAACTTTCGGCGGATTGATTGATGATATCAATATATTCTTTAATGTATTTCTTTTGTTTTTTAGTATCAGATCTAGCTTTGTCAGCAACTTCTGCGGTATCAATATCTTCAGTATTAAAACTTAATAATGTTCCACTTTTATCATAAAGTTTATAACTATTTTTATTAGGAATACTCATACCAATAATGTCATATTTTGGAATTTCTATTTGAAAGTGCTTTTCATCCATTTTTTTAATATTTACAGGTGAAGTTATTCCTACTTTGAGATTATAATTCAGAACCATGAGCACCTTTTTTTCAGCAATTGTCTGTTTTAAAACTTTAGTTACCTTTCTATCAGAAACAACTTCTTGTATACCGATATTCAAAAAAGTGACTTCTTGAACTTTTTCCAACTTTTTAACTGTAGAACCAATGCTAACATTATCTACTGGTTTTGATTTTCCAGAGAAATACCCATAAAGGTAAGAGGACAAAAATAGTAATATAATTAAGGCTGTAATCCAAGCGTAGATTTTATAGCTAAATATTGTTTTTAAAAAACTTTTTTTACTTTTAGGCATAAAAGGACCTCATAATATTTTTTGAAATCATTATATTAAAAAATTAGTATTATGTCAATTTTTGAAAAAATAATTTAAATGAAATGTTATATCGTTATCAAATAAGAATTTATTAAGAAGTGTTGAAAAAGACATAATGGATTTATCAGATGCTGGTGATCTAATCACTAAGATAATTACTAAAAGAATTGTAATATATATCTTAAGAAAGCCCTAGATGATAAATATTCGAAATAGTATTTACCGACTGGCTAACTTGAACTTGAAATTTAGCCATCAGATAGTTTTCAAAAAAAATTATTTTTTTTTAAAAAAGGGTAGACAAACTTAAAATTTCTGATATAATAATAAGAGTGTTAAGGAAATAGTTCTTAACAATTTGCTCCGTTGGTCAAGGGGTTAAGACACCGCCTTTTCACGGCGGTAACACGGGTTCGAATCCCGTACGGAGTATATTAGCCCTTGTAGCTATTCCGGCATAGCTCAGTTGGTAGTAGCGCATGACTGTTAATCATGATGTCGCAGGTTCGAGTCCTGCTGCCGGAGTGATAAGACAAGCCTCTTAAATAAGAGGTTTTTTTGTTTGTCATAATTAAGTTTTAGCTGTTTAATAATGAGTGCTCTCATCACTATGTAGCATCATTTTGAAAAACACTAAAGGCATAGGATGAAAGTTCCTATGCCTTTGGTGTTTCTTAATTGTTCCACAATGCCTTAACTTTAGCTTGAACTTCTTGGTTTTCTAAGAAGTCATCGTAAGTTTCATCAATACGGTCAATAACCCCATTTTTCGAGATCACAACGATATGATTAGCAAGTGTTTGGATAAATTCATGGTCGTGGCTGGCAAAGATAATCGATTCTTTGAAGGCTTTAAGACCATCGTTAAGACTTGAGATTGACTCTAAATCCAAGTGATTTGTTGGGTCATCAAGAATGAGGACGTTTGATTTCAATAGCATGAGTTTAGACAGCATGACACGCACTTTTTCGCCACCGGATAAGACGTTTACAGGTTTGTTAACTTCATCTCCAGAGAATAACATACGACCTAAGAAACCACGTAGGAAGGTGTTGTCATCTTCTTCCTTAGCAGCAAACTGACGTAACCACTCAAGAATACTGTCATCTGATGCAAAGTCACGCGTGTTATCTTTAGGTAGATATGAACGGCTAGTTGTCACACCCCATTTGATTGTGCCTTCGTAGTCGATATCATCCATCAAGGCACGCATAAGGGCTGTTGTTTGGATGTCATTTTGACCAATAATGGCTGTTTTATCGCCTGGACGTAGGATAAAGCTGATGTTATCAATAACTGTTTCACCATCAATCTTGACAGATAGATTTTCAACGGTGAGGAGGTCATTCCCCATTTCACGTTCTGCTTTGAAATTGATAAAAGGATATTTACGGCTTGAAGGAATGATTTCTTCAAGTTGAATTTTATCTAACATCTTCTTACGTGATGTGGCTTGTTTTGATTTAGAAGCGTTGGCAGAGAAACGAGCAACGAATTCTTGTAATTCTTTGATTTTTTCTTCTGCTTTAGCATTGCGGTCAGCTTGTAAACGTGCCGCTAGCTCAGATGACTGTTTCCAAAAATCATAGTTTCCGACAAAGAGTTTGATTTTGCCAAAATCAAGGTCAGCCATGTGAGTACATACTTTGTTTAAGAAGTGACGGTCATGGGATACAACGATAACAGTGTTTTCAAAGTCAATAAGGAAGTCTTCTAACCAAGTGATTGATTGGATGTCCAAACCGTTTGTTGGCTCATCAAGAAGTAACACATCTGGTTTACCAAATAGGGCTTTGGCAAGAAGGACTTTCACCTTATCGCCATTAGCCAGTTCACTCATATTTTGATAGTGAAGCTCTTCGGGTATGTTTAAGTTTTGTAAGAGTTGAGAAGCCTCGCTTTCTGCTTCCCAGCCTCCAAGTTCAGCAAAAGCACCTTCCAATTCAGCAGCACGGACACCATCTTCTTCAGAGAAATCTTCTTTCATATAGATAGCATCTTTTTCTTTCATGATGCTATATAATTGCTCATTTCCCATGATAACAACGTCTATAGCTCTTTCGTCTTCGTAGTCAAAGTGGTTCTGACGAAGAACTGATAGACGCTCATCTGGTCCAAGTGAGATATGTCCTGTTGTTGGCTCAATATCCCCTGCTAAAATTTTAAGGAAAGTTGATTTTCCAGCACCGTTGGCACCGATTAGGCCATAAGTATTTCCTGCTGTAAATTTGATATTAACGTCATCAAAGAGTTTTCTGTCGCTAAAGCGTAAGGATACGTCTGATACTGTAAGCAATTTGATTACCTCATTTTCATTTATATAGTCAGATTAATTTTACCTAAAAATAGGCTATTTATCAATGATTACATTGGGATGATTAATTCATCATCATTGATAGCGTGGTCTTTTGTAATGCTGAACCCTCTACCGATAACTTGAGCAGCAGGCATGACAATAACAAAAGCTGTTTCATCAATAGTTGTTAAATCACGTTGTAGTTCAGCTAGCTCTTGGCTAGTCACAACTGTCATCAATAACCGTTTTTCATGACCTGTGAACCCACCTAAAACTGGAAATTCTGTTACACCACGGTCGGTTACTTTTGTGATATGTTGTTTAATAATATCATGTTTTTGAGAGATTACCATAACATTCTTAGAGGTGTTGAAACCTGTTACAACGGTATTGACGACATAGGAAATACATCCCAGTGCGATGATGGAATACATCACAGTGTCAGAGCTAAAAGCAATCAAACCTGTAGCTACAACAATCCCATCTATAATAATCATAATCATTCCCAATGAGAGTGGGCTATATTTGTGAATGATTTGAGTAATGATACCTGTACCACCAGTTGAAGAATTTCCTAAGAACACCAAACCAAGTCCAAATCCTACCATCAGTCCACCAAAAATGGCGGCGAGCAAAGGATCTCTGGTGAGGGCAGGCAGAAAATCCGTCATTTTTATGAGAATAGGATAAATCCATGACCCATATAAGGTCTTCATGAAGTTAGCTTTTCCTAAAAAAATAAAACAAAAAACTAATAGTGGAACATTGACAGCTAGTGTAAAATAGGCAGGATTCCAACCAAATAATTCTTTAAAACTAACTGCTAATCCTCCAATACCACCTGAAACAATACCATTATGCACAAACATAGTATTAAAGCCGATAGCACTAATAGAAGCTCCTAGAGTAACTAGAAAAAATTCTCTGACTCTTTCTTTCATCATTTCTTGCAACCTCTTTTCTTTCATTTCATAAGCTCTATTATGCTTGATAAATGCTTGATAGTCAAGATTTTTTGTATATTTATATTGACAATAAATAATGGTTAGAGTATGATATTAACTAATCAGAAAGAGTAAATGTTACCCCCTTTTTAAAGAGAGCTGACGGTGCTGTGAGTCAGTAAGGTGGCCATTGAAATGGGCTGATTATTGAAAGTGAAGAAAAACAATAATCTTCAGGTAGGCACTCCTTATCGTGCAAATCCTTGTTAGAGGATGATGAGATAGCAGTAAGCTTACTGTTAATTGAGGTGGTACCGTGTTATACTGTTTAACGCCCTCACGCAATTTTTTGCGTGAGTTTTTTTATTCTAGTCAATAAAAGGAGGAAAGTGATGTCAAGACCAATTATTTTGACGGGAGACCGTCCAACCGGAAAACTACATATAGGTCATTATGTAGGAAGTTTGAAAAATCGTGTTCTGTTACAAGAGGAAGGTAACTATGATATGTTTGTTTTCTTAGCAGATCAGCAAGCCTTAACAGATTATGCTAAGACACCGGAAAAGGTTATTGATTCTATTGGTAATGTAGCTTTGGATTATTTGGCTGCGGGGTTAGATCCTGAAGAAGTGACCATTTTTATCCAAAGTCAAATTCCAGAGTTGGCTGAATTGACCATGTACTATATGAACTTAGTCTCATTAGCTCGTTTAGAACGCAATCCAACGGTTAAGACAGAGATTGCCCAAAAAGGATTTGGTGAATCTATCCCGACAGGTTTTTTAGTGTATCCGATTTCTCAAGCAGCAGATATTACTGCCTTTAAAGCGAACTTGGTTCCTGTTGGTACGGATCAAAAACCAATGATTGAACAAACGCGTGAGATTGTTCGTAGCTTTAATAATACGTATCAGACAGATATTTTAGTAGAGCCAGAAGGAATTTTTCCTAATAATGAGGCTGCTGGTCGTTTACCTGGCCTTGATGGTAATGCCAAGATGTCTAAATCACTCAATAATGGTATTTATCTAGCAGATGATATGGATACTGTTCGTCAGAAAGTTATGAGTATGTACACTGACCCGAATCATATCAGAGTTGAAGATCCAGGCCAAATTGAAGGAAATATGGTTTTCCATTATCTAGATGTATTTGGTCGTGAGGAAGATCAGACAGAGATTGAAGCCATGAAGGAACATTATCAACGTGGTGGTCTTGGTGATGTCAAAACAAAACGTTATCTTTTAGAGATTATGGAACGTGAGTTAGCTCCTATTAGAGAGAGACGCTTAGAGTTCGCTAAGGATATGGGTGAGGTTTACCGTATGCTTGAAAAAGGCAGCATCAAAGCGCGTGAAAAAGCAAGTCAAACCTTGTCTGAAGTTAAGTCAGCTATGGGGATAAACTATTTTTAATAGATATTTGCCATGATAGTTTAAATAGTTTCCAATAAGATTACTTCAACAGTGCCCTTAAAATGGTTTTCAAAAAACATGGATGAATTAGTTGACAAATCACTAGATAGTGCTATTATAGTAACTATCAATTTTCCAAATGCTTTGTCATTTGAGAAGTATATATAGAAAAGAGGATTATTTCAATGTCGAATTGGGACACTAAGTTCTTGAAAAAAGGATTTACTTTTGATGATGTATTGCTAATTCCAGCAGAGAGTCATGTATTGCCGAATGAGGTGAGTTTACAGACGAAGCTGGCAGAGAATTTGACATTAAATATTCCAATCATCACTGCAGCGATGGATACTGTTACAGAGAGCCAAATGGCGATTGCGATTGCACGTGCTGGTGGTTTAGGTGTTATCCACAAAAACATGTCTATTGAAGCTCAGGCAGATGAGGTACGCAAGGTTAAGCGCTCTGAAAATGGTGTTATTATTGACCCATTCTTCTTAACGCCAGACCATACAATTGCTGAAGCGGATGCTTTGATGGGGCGTTACCGTATTAGTGGTGTACCGATTGTTGAAACTTTGGATAATCGTAAATTAGTTGGTATTTTAACCAACCGTGATTTACGCTTCATTTCAGATTTCAATCAACCAATTTCAGCACACATGACAAGTGAAAATCTTGTAACAGCTCCAGTAGGAACTGATTTGACAACAGCTGAAAAAATTCTTCAGGAACATCGTATTGAAAAATTACCTTTAGTTGATGACAATGGACGTTTATCAGGTCTTATCACGATTAAGGATATCGAAAAAGTTATCGAGTTCCCTAATGCTGCGAAAGATCAATTTGGTCGTCTTCTTGTTGCAGGTGCGGTAGGTGTAACATCTGATACCTTTGAACGTGCAGAGGCATTATTTGAAGCAGGAGCAGATGCTATTGTTATCGATACAGCTCACGGTCACTCAGCAGGTGTTCTTCGTAAGATTGCTGAAATTAGAGCACATTTCCCAGATAGAACCTTAATTGCTGGTAACATTGCTACAGCAGAAGGAGCTCGTGCTTTGTTTGATGCTGGCGTTGATGTTGTTAAAGTGGGTATCGGACCTGGTTCAATCTGTACAACACGTGTTGTTGCGGGTGTCGGTGTACCACAGGTGACAGCTATCTATGATGCTGCTGCGGTTGCGCGTGAATATGGTAAATCGATTATCGCTGATGGTGGTATCAAGTATTCAGGAGATATCGTCAAAGCACTTGCTGCTGGTGGCAATGCTGTTATGTTAGGCTCTATGTTTGCAGGTACTGATGAGGCACCTGGTGAAACAGAAATCTTCCAAGGTCGTAAGTTTAAGACATATCGTGGTATGGGCTCTATTGCAGCGATGAAAAAAGGCTCAAGTGATCGTTATTTCCAAGGTTCTGTTAATGAAGCTAATAAGCTCGTTCCAGAAGGTATTGAAGGACGTGTCGCTTATAAGGGTGCAGCAGCTGACATCGTTTTCCAAATGCTTGGTGGACTTCGTTCAGGTATGGGTTATGTAGGAGCAGCTAACATTCAAGACCTTCATGATAATGCACAATTTATTGAAATGACAGGAGCAGGCTTGATTGAAAGTCATCCACACGATGTTCAAATCACTAACGAAGCACCAAACTATTCAATGAAATAAAGTTATAGATAACTATTATTAGTAAATGTTGACGGCGACTTTTACACTAGTCCTAAATATAGGAGATGGATTATATTGTCCATCTCCTTATTTGGTGGTTGAATATTGACATAAAGATTAAAATACTATAGAATAACATAGAATGTCTTAAAAAAACAGATTTCAATATAATTGACAATGAATTAAACAAAGTTGACAATAGTATCAACAAATTGTAAAGGAGAAAAAAGTGGGAATTCTTTATGCGTTAGTACCTATGTTTGCATGGGGAAGTATTGGTTTTGCGAGTAATAAAATTGGTGGGAGACCAGATCAACAAACATTTGGTATGACACTAGGTGCACTTGTGTTTGCATTAGGTGTTTACATGATTGTTAGACCAGAACTTGATATGAAATTATGGGTCTTTGGTATCTTAGGTGGTATCTTGTGGTCTATTGGGCAAAATGGTCAATTTCATGCAATGAAAGCAATGGGTGTGTCAGTGGGAAATCCTCTGTCAGCTGGAAGTCAGTTATTGATTGGAAGTTTGATAGGTGCCTTTGTTTTTAATGAATGGACAACTACGACACAATATTTGTTGGGCAGTATTGCTCTTGTTAGTCTCTTGTTTGGTTTTTATTTTCTCAGTAAGAAAGATAGTCGTGAAGGATTATCTCAAGCAGAACATGGTGATTTCAAAAAAGGTCTATTTGCATTAACTTACTCGACTTTTGGTTATCTGGCTTATGCTATTTTATTCAATAATATTATGAAATTTGATGCCTTGTCGGTGATTTTTCCAATGTCTGTAGGTATGGTATTAGGGGCGTTGATGTTTATGTCATTTAAACTTGATTTTGCACCTGTTGTTCTCAAAAATATGATGGTAGGTTTTCTTTGGGGAGTAGGTAATATCTTCATGCTATTAGCAGCAGCTAGTGCTGGTCTTGCTATTGCCTTCAGCTTTTCTCAGTTAGGTGCCGTTATTTCCATATTTGGAGGAATTATATTCTTGGGTGAGACTAAGACCAAAAAAGAAATGCGTTGGATTTGGATTGGTATTATTTGCTTTGTCATTGGTGCAGGTTTACTAGGATTCATTAAAGCATAAAAGCAAGACGGGTTTATTCCTGTTCTTGCTTTTTTTTGATATAGCCGTTTTCGATGTGAAATAGTTTCAACGAAGAAGGTAGATGACTTGTATTGATATGTTCTAGACTTGTTGTTGTAATAAAAGTTTGGATATTTTCTGTTATGCTTTCTAGTAATTTAGTTTGTCTGATGTCATCTAATTCGCTGAGTACATCATCTAATAACAGTATAGGAAAATCTCCTGTATGTTGTTTAAACAGATCAATCTCAGCAAGTTTTAGAGATAGAATGAGACTTCTTTGTTGTCCCTGACTACCGAATGAAGCGTTTAAGTGATTTATGAAAAAGGCGATATCATCTCTGTGTGGTCCAATACTTGTTGTACGCTTAAAGATATCTTTGGAACGACGCTTTTCAAGTTCGGTTAAAAATTGTTGTTTTATAGGCACCTCATCAGTTAAGGCAAATGAGGACATATAATCTATATGGATGTGTTCAAGTTGATTGGATATATTAGAATGATGGTTGTCAGCATGTTGACAAAGTTCTTTGATGAATTGTAATCGATGTTCAATAACTCGGCTACCATAATCAGCTAGTTGTTCATCCAACACAGATAGAAAAATACTATCAATAGTATCAGAGGATTTAAGATAATTATTACGTTGCTTCAAAACATGATTGTAAGTTGATAACTCTGTCAAGTAAAGTGGTTTGATTTGCCCTAAATCAATATCAATGAATTTACGACGGATAGTCGGAGATCCCTTGACAAGTTGTAAATCTTCGGGGGCAAACAGTACAACTGTCATTGTTCCTACATAATCGGATAATTTAGATTGTTTGAGATGATTGATTTTGGTGATACGCCCCTTATCTGTCAAGCTAATATCAAGAGGCATTTGTCCGCTATAACGTTTTAAGATGCCATTGACAGAGAGGCTTTTGTTGTCAAATTGTATCAAATCTTTATCAGATCGGGTTCGATGACTCCTTGTTAAGGCTAAAAAATAAATTGCTTCTAAAAAGTTGGTTTTACCTTGAGCATTATGACCAATAAAAATATTGAGAGAGGGCGAAAAGTCAGCACTGATAAACTCATAATTTCTAAAGTGTTTGAGGGTGATTGATTCTAGCCACATGCTTAAGTTCCTGGAAAGCGAACAGCTTTTTTATTGGATGATTTTTGGTTTCTTGTTTTTCTATAAACGCCCACAGATGATTTGGACTTTTGCTGTTCTTTTTTATTGGCTTTATTTAAAGTCTTAACAAGTGTTGCAATACGTTCTTTTTCAGCTTTATCAGCCATATATTGATCCACTTCATCTTGAGTTGGTGCAACAATTGTAATCATCTGATTAGGTAGGGTTATAACATCGCCAATTCTTATCTTCTTACCACGACGATTTTCGGTTTCCCCATTATATAATACAGGATAATTGGCTAAAAAGGCTTTAATAGCCCCTCCGCTTTGAATAATCCCACATTCTTTTAAAAGAGCTTGTAGTGTTATGAACTCTGTAAATAATTTGTATTCCATATTATCCTCAACTTTCTATACCGTCTCATTATAACATAATAAAACTTGGTGTGAGTATATTTAATGGTTTTTTAAGACATATCAAGATGATTTTACGCTCTGAAAATGGTATAATGAAAGTTAAATGATAAGTAAGTATGTAGATGGAATAGGTAACTAGACATGACAATGAAACTGGCTCAAGGTGTTGATTTACACTTTATAAAAACACAGCAATTTAAAATGACCCATCTGACGATGCGCTTTTCAGGTGAAATGGATGACAAAACGATGGCTCGGCGTGTTTTGGTAGCTCAAATGTTAGCAACAGCAAGTGAAGCTTATCCTACCAGTCAACAATTTCGAAAAAAACTAGCAAGTCTGTATGGTGCTAGTTTGACAACCTCTGTATCAACTAGAGGAATGGTTCATATTGTTGACATAGATATTATTTTTGTTGACAATCCATTTGGTGTTAGTGAAGGTAGTATTTTAGAAGATATTTTACATTTTTTATTTGATATTTTAGCTCGTCCTTTAAAAACGGCAGAACAATACCAATCTAAAACGTTCAATGTAGAAAAGAAAAATCTATTACATTATCTTGAAGTTGACAAAGAAGATTACTTTTATTACAGTGATTTAGAGATGCGTAAACTATTTTATGACCATCCTGCCTTACAAAATTCTAAATACTCAAGTCCAGAACAAGTTGCATTAGAAAATTCCTTTACAGCATTTCAGGAATTTCAAAAGATGATTTGGGAAGATAAGATAGATATTTTTATTGTTGGTAATTTTGATGAATATAGAGCTCTTCAAATTATGCATCAAGTTTCTTTCAGTGATAGAAATCCTGATTTACAATATGTTTACAATCAAAAATACTCTAATATTACCCGTGAAAAAACTGAGAAAAAGAATATTACTCAGTCTATCTTGCAGTTAGCCTACTCTGTTCCAGTGTCTTATCACGATAAAAATTATTTTTCATTGATTTTACTAAATGGTATGTTAGGAGCTTTTTCTCATTCTCGTTTATTTACAACAGTAAGAGAGGATGAAGGGTTAGCCTATTCAATAGGTAGTCATCTTGATACCTTTACAGGTTTACTTAAAGTTTACGCGGGTATTGACAGTGATAAACGTGTCAAAACGATGCAGTTAATCAATAGAGAGCTAAATCAACTAAGGTTGGGGCGTTTCCCGGTTCAATTATTAAGAGAAACGAAGAAAATGATTTTGACTAATATTATGCTATCAATGGACAATCCTAAATACCTAATTGAAACAAAGTATAATAGTCTTGTTATGCCTCAAGATTTTTTAGAATTGGACCATTGGGTAGCAGAACTTAATCAGGTGACAAAAGAAGATATTATGAAAGTTGCATCGTTGATTAAGTTACAAGTGGTTTACTTCTTAGAGGGGGAGGCTTGATATGGAGAGGCTTAGATATAAAAGATATCAGATGGCAGGCCAAACTGTTTATAAAAGAACTTGTCCTAATGGCTTAGATATTTTTTACATTCCCAAAAAAGGCTTTACAGAGATGACAGCCATGTTAACTGTAGGCATGGGAGCTTTAGATAGTCAGTATATTTTCAATCGTAGGACGAGGTATTTACCTGTTGGTATAGCTCATTTTTTGGAACATCAATTATTTTTAGACCAAGATCAAGAAGATATTTCTTTGTTTTTTACAAAATTAGGTGCTGATAGTAACGCATATACAACATTTGAGAGGACAAGTTATTTTTTCTCAACGACAGAATCGCTAATCGAGTCTGTCCAACTTCTTCAGGAGTTAGTTGGTAAACCATTCTTTACAGAAGAGTCAATTACCCGTGAAAAAGAAATCATAAAACAAGAAATTAGCATGTATCAAGATGATTCTGATTTTCAATTGTATAAAGGTATATTAGCTAATCTCTATCCACATAGTCTTATGGCAGAAGATGTTGCTGGTAGTGAAGATAGCGTAGAGGCAGTTTGTTATGATGATATGAAAAGAGCTTACGAGTTATTTTATCATCCCACTAATATGACTTTGGTTATTGTTGGTGACTTTGACCATAAAAAGTTAGATAAAGCGTTACTGCTATCTCAATCTGCTTTTGAAAACACTGACAACGTAGTTTACAAAAAGAAGGAGATTAGTTTACAATCGGTTATTCCTAAAAAATCAATTTCAATGGATGTTGTGAAACCAAAACTTGGACTGGGTTTTAGAGGCAAACCTATTCGTAGAGGTTCTATAATCAAACAAAAACTCGCACTACGGCTTTTTTTGAATATGTTGTTTGGCTGGACATCTAATCATTATCAAAAATGGTATGATAGTAATAAGATAGACGATTCGTTTGATTTTGATATTGAAGTATCTAGTCGCTATCAATTTGTCATGTTGACATTGGATACAGACGAGCCTATTGCTATGAGTAGTCGTATTCGTAAGGTGTTAAAGAATGCTTTTGACAGTAATGAATTCACAGAGGAAAATTTATTTTTGTTAAAAAATGAGATTTACGGTGAATTTATTCGCAGTTTAGATTCAATTGATGATATCAGTCATCAGTTTGTTACTTATCTGTCAAGTCATGAAACTTATTTTGATTTGCCGAAAATACTGAATAGGTTGACACTTGATGAGATTTGTCATATTGGTTTACAGTTTTTCGACCAAGCCTCCGTCACAGAATTCACTATTTTTCCTAAGTAATTACACTGGTAGGCTGATAACTATTGAAGAATTGTATGTGATTTAACGTTCTATTTTGTGCTTAAAATGCAAATCAAGGGGGATAAAATGGTAGTACAAAGTGTCGGTGACAAATTACGGCAAGCACGTGTTCGTAAAGGTTTACAGATTTTGGATATTGAACAGCTTACTGGGATTGATAGTCACCTTATATTGGTTCTGGAATTAGATCAATTTACCTTATTATCAGATGAAGATTGTCGATCTTATTTAACCACATTTTCCGAAACTGTTGGTCTAGCAGCTAATGATATTATCATGGATTACGAAAGTCAGAAAAACCAAAAACCTAGTTTTAATTATGATTACTCAAATGACTGTGATATTGCAGAAAGTAATTTATTTACAGGATCAGTTAGACAATCACGAATACAGAAACATCATTCTAAAAAAATGTCTAAACGACCAATATTGATTGGACTTGTCTTTCTTACTTTTTTGGGCATGCTATGGTTTATTTATCCTTATTTGAAGTTACCCACAATTGATATTGCAAGTAAAAACGACTCTACCCCGAAAGTCAATGACTCTAAAAAAGTTGAAGAGAAGGTTGACAAAAAAGTTGACGAAAAAAAGGAAGATATTGTTACCGAACCTTCTACGATGATTACTGTTGAGCAATCAGAAGGTTTTCTGACAGCTACAGTGCAAACGCAAAGCACTCCTGTTAGTGTATCATTTGAATTAGAAAGTGCTGAGAGTAGCTGGGTTGCTCTCACAAACTCTAATTTGGGTGAAGGTGGAATCCTCCTTGATCAAGTCACTAAAACCTACAAAACAGACTTATATGATGACACAAGCAATACTTGGATGACTTTAGGGATTGTGGATGGTCTTTCTATCAAGATCAATGATGTGAAGTTAGATTTATCTCCATTTGAAACGGCATCACCTACTTATGTTAACCTTATTATTGATAAGACAAACACAACGAATTAGTAAAGGAACGATATGTTAAACGAAATACTAACCAAAAAAGAGAATATTCCAAATTTTTTGACGCTTCTTCGTATTGCTATGATACCTGTTTTTTTGATTTTGACATCATTTAGTGGTACAGGTTGGCATATGATAGCAGCTCTTGTATTTGCTATTGCTAGTTTCACAGATTTTTTGGATGGGTACCTAGCTAGAAAGTGGCAGGTTGTGACCAATTTTGGTAAATTTGCTGATCCTATGGCTGATAAGATTTTAGTGATGAGTGCCTTTATTATGCTAGTTGGTTTAGATTTGGCACCAGCTTGGGTTTCAGCTGTTATTATCTGTCGTGAGTTGGCAGTGACAGGTCTTCGTTTATTACTTGTTGAAACAGGTGGCGAAGTCCTTGCGGCAGCTCTTCCTGGGAAAATTAAAACAGTTACCCAGATGCTTGCGATTATCTTACTCTTGTGTCACTTTACTGTAGTAGGTCAAATGATGCTCTATGTTTCTCTCTTTTTTACAATTTATTCTGGTTATGATTATTTTAAAGGAGCGGGTTTCTTGTTTAAGGGGACATTTAAATAGATGACAAATATAATTGAAGTAAATCACCTGAGTTTTGCATACAGTGACGATGACGATAAAAAAACACTTAGTGATGTATCGTTTCACGTGAAACAAGGTGAATGGTTGTCTATTATTGGACACAATGGTAGTGGAAAATCGACGACTGTTCGACTGATCGATGGTTTATTGGAACCTAGTTCGGGTACCATCACAATCTGTGGTCAAGAGTTAACAGTAGATAACGTTTTGGCGTTACGTCAAAAGATTGGCATGGTTTTTCAAAACCCAGACAATCAGTTTGTCGGTGCAACAGTAGAGGATGATGTTGCTTTTGGCTTGGAAAATAAGGGTGTGCCTCTTGATGAAATGACAATAAGGGTGACTGAATCCTTAAAACGTGTCGGAATGCAAGAATTTAGTAAGCGCGAGCCTGCTCGTTTGTCAGGTGGTCAGAAACAACGTGTTGCTATAGCGGGTGCTATTGCCTTACGACCAGATATTATTATTTTGGATGAGGCGACAAGCATGTTGGATCCTGAAGGTCGTTTGGAATTGATACGTATTATTAAAGATGTCAGAGAAGAGTTTGGCTTGACAGTCATTTCTATTACCCATGATTTAGATGAAGTGGCCTTGAGTGATCGGGTTTTGGTGATGAAACAGGGCAAAGTTGTATCTGACGTCACACCGAGAGAACTATTTGCTAAAGGTGACGAATTATTGCAATTAGGATTAGACTGTCCTTTTACTATGCACGTTCTAAAAGCTTTGGAAGATAAAGGGATTTCTCTTCCAACGACATATTTGACAGAAAAGGAATTAGAAGATTATATATGGCAATCAGTCTTGAAAAGGTCGGATTTACCTATCAGTTAGGAACACCATTTGAACAGAGAGCTCTTTCAGATATTAGTTTAAAGATTGAATCGGGAAGCTATACCGCTTTTATAGGGCATACTGGTAGTGGTAAGTCAACTATTATGCAACTTCTGAATGGTTTGCATTTACCTACGGAAGGCCAGGTTGATGTGGATGGTATGGTTCTCAGCTCATCATCCAAACCGAAGGCCATTAAGTTTTTGCGACAAAAAGTTGGTCTAGTTTTTCAGTTTCCAGAAAGTCAGTTATTTGAAGAAACGATCTTAAAAGATGTTGCTTTTGGTCCACAAAACTTTGGTATTTCAAAGGAAGATGCTGAAAAAATTGCTCGTGAGAAACTACAATTGGTGGGTATTTCAGAAGAATTGTTTGATAAAAACCCTTTTGAACTATCAGGTGGGCAAATGAGAAGGGTTGCGATTGCTGGTATTTTAGCTATGGAACCTGATTATTTAGTCCTTGATGAACCAACGGCAGGTCTTGATCCTAAGGGGAGACGAGACTTAATGACTTTGTTCAAACAACTTCATCAAGAGGGAATGACGATTGTTTTAGTGACTCATTTGATGGATGATGTTGCTAATTATGCTGATCATGTCCATGTGTTAGAAAAAGGTTCATTAATCTTATCAGGGACACCTAAAGCAGTTTTTCAGCAAGTTGATTTGCTGGAACAAAAACAACTAGGTGTGCCAAAAATCACCAAATTTGCTCAAGGTTTAGTGAAAAGAGGTTTTGATTTGGAACATTTGCCGGTAACCATTGAAGAGTTTGTGGAGGTGATTGGTCATGGATAAGCTTATTTTAGGACGATACATTCCAGGAGATTCAGTTATCCATCGCTTGGATCCACGTAGTAAGCTACTGGCCATGTTTTTGTTTATCGTGATTGTTTTTTGGGCTAACAATATCATTAACAACCTCATCATGACAGTTTTAACCTTATCGGTAGTTTTGTTATCTGGTATTCCACTACGGTTTTTCATCAATGGTTTAAAGCCTATGGTTGGATTGATTTTATTTACAACCTTATTTCAGTTGGTCTTTACTCAAGCTGGTAATACTATCGTTACATTTGGTTTTTTGACAGTAACTGATTATGGTCTTCAGCAAGCTGCGACGATTTTTATGCGTTTTATTTTAATCATTTTCTTTTCAACCTTGTTGACGTTGACAACAACACCGTTGAGTTTATCAGATGCCATTGAGTCACTTTTAAAACCTCTAGCCGTTTTTAAATTTCCTGTGCATGAGATTGGCTTGATGTTATCGTTGAGTTTACGGTTTGTACCGACATTGATGGATGATACGACACGCATTATGAACGCACAGAGAGCGCGTGGTGTGGATTTTGGTGAAGGTAGCCTTATTCAAAAAGTAAAATCTATTATCCCTATTTTAATCCCTTTATTTGCGTCTAGTTTTAAAAGAGCAGATGCTTTAGCTATTGCTATGGAATCACGTGGCTACCAAGGCGGTGAGGGGCGAACAAAATATCGTATGCTACGTTGGGCATGGAGAGACACTCTAGCTATTGTGTTATTATTAGCTATTGGAACGGTAGTATATTTATTAAAAAGTACTTAAAAACTTATTTTTAAGTGCTTTTTTAGTCTAATAACAACGTCAGCGTAACACTTTTAATCTATTTTATAAACAAATGTAACATAATAGGGTTATTATAGTGAGGTTGTTTCAAGATTCCTTAATTTATTGAAACGCCTAAATGTTACATTATGTCGCTAAAACATATGATTTTCAACGGTTTAGTCACAGATAATTAATATTTTTGTAACATAAAAAAGTTAATATAATAGGAGAAAATATGTTATATAGGAAAATAATGGATATGTATAGTAGAGTGAAGCGTAGTCGTCAGAGAACACAATGGATTAAGTATAGCATGTTAGTTGCTGTAACAGGAGTAGTAGGTTTTGTTGCCACTTCAGCTGTCAATACAGCCTCTTTCTTAACACTTTCAGAGGTTAGGGAAGTTGAGTCTAAAATTGATATAAAACCGATTTCACTTGATTTTCCACTGAAAGATACAAAAGTTTTAGCAGAGGAAAAGGTTAAGGAAGAATCAGGAATAGTTACTGAGGCTCAAATAGAACAAACAGTGGTTACTCCCGCTACAGCTACTGAGCAAACAGCCGTGGTTGTTGAAACAGCAACATATGTTCCTGTAGTTTCTCCACAAGTAACTCCAGTTAGTTATAGTAATGCTAACACAGCATATCCGACTGTTTTATCCAATGGTAATACTGCAGGTGCAATTGGTAGTGAAGCGGCTGCACAAATGGCTGCAGCGACAGGGGTACCTCAAGCGACTTGGGAATATATTATTGCACGTGAATCTAATGGAGATCCCTATGCCGCTAATGCTTCCGGTGCATCAGGTTTATTCCAGACTATGCCAGGTTGGGGTTCAACAGCAACTGTTCAAGATCAGGTTAATGCAGCTTTGAATGCTTACAATAATCAAGGGCTTGCAGCTTGGGGAATGTAGTTAACTAAAAGAGGAATTTTGAAAAAATAGTTTGATTCTTGATATTCTTTATCATTATATCTCTAGATTACTGAATTAGACATAAAGAGCGAACACAACAAAGTTCTGATAATCAGAAAACTAGTTGTGTTCGCTTTTTTGTATTTGTAGGTTTGAAGTTTTGTTGCAACTCTTTAAAAGAATTTGTATCTTTTGTCAGTCACTCTAAATATTCTAACTTAGGGGCTTAGTGATTTTTACTCAAAAGGTTGTCAATCATTTTTAATTCACTTGGGGTATGGTAAATATAATCTGCTCCATTTTTTATTAGTTCGTTAATTGTTCCAAACCCCCATGTGACACCGATAGTTTTAATACCCATCTTTTGTCCGCCGATCATATCAAAAAGCGTATCACCAACGATGTAGGTATTTTCTTTAAGTAGCTGATTGTCCATTATACATGCTTTGATGACGTCTTCTTTGTGGTAACGCTTGTCAGTTGAACCATAGATGTTAGTAAAATATAGTGACAAATTTAGTTTTTCTAACATCTGTTTTGCCATAGGTTCATGTTTGCTAGTTGTCACGAAGAGACGATGACCACTGTCAACTAATCTTTGAAGGCTTTCTTCTATACCTAAATAAACGTTTACTTCATAGACACCTTTTCGTTGATAGTAATCTCTGAAGTAACTAATGGCAGTCTCAATATCATCTTGTTTGTCAAAGAGCTGTTGGAAAGTAACTTCTAAGGGAGGACCGATAAAGGAGCGCATATCACTATCATCCAGTAACTCAATATTCATTTGTTTAAAGGCATATCTGAAGGCATTAAAAATGCCATCACTTGAATCGACTAAGGTGCCATCAAGATCAAATAGAATAGATGTCATAGTGTTCTCCTGTAAAGATATTGTCAATCGATATAGATTGACAAGTCTGTCTATTGAACGTCAACTGAGCAACAAATGGGAAGAGGTGTTTAATAGCTTCAAAGTTTTCATAGCTAAACTGAGGTTGGTAATAGTTGATAAGGCTAGAGAGTGCAGTCCCGTGAGAACCAACAATTATTGTTTTACCATGATGCGTTGATAACAATTGATTGATTATCTTGACTTGTCTTTCTTGAACGTCTTGTAAAGATTCTCCGTTAGATAATTTATAAGTTTTATCTTGCCATTGTTGTTTTGAAAAGCTGTCGAAATCCTCAATCCAGACATCATCAATTTTTCGCTCTCGGAAGTCATCGATAATTTTAATGTCAAGTTGTTTATGATTAGCTAGTGGCGCAATCGTCTGAATGGCTCTTTTGTACGGGCTTGAAAAAACACCATCTATCTTGGTATGCTCAAAAAAGGCAATTAGTCGTTGACTATCTTGTAAACCTTTAGCTGTCAACTCTCTGTGGACACCATCATGATTATTATAATTTGGCTCAGCATGCCTGATAAAATAAAATGTTGTTACCATCTATCTATTCACCAAAAATTTCTTTGCTGTAACGTCTTCCTGTCGGTGTTGCAGCTAAGCCACCTTCAGCTGTCTCACGAAAAGCTGTTGGCATACTTGAACCGACTTGATACATGGCATCTACCACCTCGTCAACTGGAATTTGTGAATTGATTCCAGCAAGAGCCATATCAGCTGCAATCATAGCAAATGAACTACCTAAGGCGTTACGTTTCACACAAGGAACTTCAACAAGCCCAGCCACAGGGTCACAAATGAGACCTAGCATATTTTTAATCACAAAAGCAATAGCTTGACTAGCTTGATAGGCTGTTCCACCAGCTGCTAATACTAGACTGGCAGCACTCATCGCAGAAGCCGATCCTACCTCTGCTTGACACCCACCCTCTGCGCCTGAGATGGAAGCATTATTTGCGATAACAAGCCCAAAAGCACCTGCTGTAAAGAGGAAATCAAGTTGTTCTTGATGGCTTAAATTTAATTTATCAATTGCTGTTGCTAACACGGAAGGTAAGCATCCAGCACTTCCAGCCGTTGGTGTTGCACAAACTAATCCCATTTTAGCGTTAAGCTCGTTTACTGCCATAGCATTACGAACAGCACTTAAAATCGTATTGTCAGATAGTGTTTTGCCTGTCTTCATGTATTTGTCCATTTTGACAGCATCACCACCAGTCAACCCACTGATAGATTTACTATCTGTTAATCCGTTGTCAACAGATAAGAGCATAACAGCTAAGTTTTTTTCCATAATTGAAATGATTTCATCTCTGGTGCGTCCTGTAAGTTCAATTTCAGTAGCAATCATTAACTCAGCAACATTACCGTTGAAATTTGATTCAGCTTGTTCAACAAGCTCTTTTATTGTATAAAACATATAAGTCTCCTTTAATCAAAGAAGTTGACATTGTGTAAATGTGGTATGAGCTGAATTTTTTCAACAGCTTCTTGACAGTCACGTGAATCAACTTCGATAATCATGATAGCTTTTTCACCAGCTTTTTCACGGGTGACAGTCATTTGGGCGATATTAATATTGTAATCCGATAGAATGTCCGTTACCCTTGCAATCATACCAGGAACATCTTGGTGGACGACAATGAGGGTTGGTGTGTTCATATTTAGGGATACTGAAAAACCGTTTAACTCAGTGACTTCGATATTACCTCCACCGATGGAAATACCTGTAATACTCATGCTTTTATCTCCTTTTTTGACGGTTATTTTTGCCGTGTTAGGATGAGGAGCATTGCTATCTTTTAAGATTTCCCAATAAATTTTAATCCCTTTTTGATGGGCGATTTCGAGCGAGTTTTTGATATCTGGATCATCTGTATCCATACCTAAAATACCAGCGACCAGAGCTTTATCGGTACCGTGACCTTGATATGTTTTAGCAAATGAATTGTAGAGGCTAAAAGTCACCTGATCAGGTTCTTCTCCGAAAATAGAATGGACAACTTTACCAATACGGACTGCTCCTGCTGTATGGCTACTAGATGGGCCAATCATGACAGGCCCTATGATGTCAAAGACAGATTGAAAGCGAAGTGTTTTCATAGAATAGAACTCCTTTGTATATTCTTCATTATATCAAAATCAGCAGTAAAACGGTTACTTTTCACAACAATATTTTCAATGACATTGTATAAAATAAATGATGTGGTTCTAGAATGTTGACACCCCCCTAAATCATGTTATAATAGGGCTTGCCTTACTTTATTAAGGCTTCAAAATCGACCTTCAAATCGTTTTTTGAAAAGACTATAACCATACGTTAAAATGATGTTTTAACGTATGAGATTGATGGGAGAATGTAATGACAGATAACTCAAAAACACGTGTTGTTGTCGGGATGAGTGGAGGAGTGGATTCCTCTGTAACGGCCTTGTTGTTAAAAGAACAGGGTTATGATGTTGTTGGTGTCTTTATGAAGAACTGGGACGATACCGATGAATTTGGTGTTTGTACAGCGACTGAAGACTATAAGGATGTAGCGGCTGTTGCTGATCAAATTGGCATTCCTTACTACTCTGTAAACTTTGAAAAAGAGTACTGGGATCGCGTATTTGAGTATTTTTTAGCGGAATACCGAGCAGGACGTACACCTAATCCTGACGTCATGTGTAATAAGGAAATTAAATTTAAGGCCTTCATGGATTATGCCATGAGTTTGGGAGCTGATTATGTTGCAACAGGGCATTATGCTCAAGTCAGTCATGATCCAGATGGCACTACACGGATGCTTAGAGGGGCAGATAACGGAAAGGACCAAACGTACTTTCTAAGTCAGTTATCACAGGACCAATTGCAAAAAACAATGTTTCCACTTGGTCACCTTCAAAAGCCAGAAGTGAGAGCTTTGGCTGAAAAAGCAGGTTTGGCAACGGCTAAGAAAAAAGACTCGACAGGTATTTGTTTTATCGGTGAAAAAAATTTCAAAACCTTTTTAAGCCAGTATTTGCCTGCTCAAAAAGGACGCATGATGACTGTGGATGGACGTGATATGGGCGAACATGCTGGTCTCATGTACTATACTATCGGACAACGTGGTGGGCTAGGTATTGGCGGACAACATGGTGGCGATAATCAACCGTGGTTTGTCGTAGGTAAAGATTTGTCGCAAAATATTTTATACGTTGGTCAAGGTTTCTATCATGAGTCATTAATGTCAACTAGCTTGACAGCTAGTCAAGTGCATTTCACAAAAGATATGCCTGAAGAGTTCACACTAGAATGTACGGCTAAGTTTCGCTATCGTCAACCTGATAGTAAAGTAACTGTCAAGGTTAAAGGAGACAAGGCTGAGGTGATCTTTGAAGAGCCTCAACGCGCGATTACACCAGGTCAAGCAGTTGTTTTTTACGATGGTGAGGAGTGTCTTGGGGGAGGCATTATTGATTTAGCCTTTAAGGATGGCGATATTTGCCAATATATTTAGGTGGTTTTCTTTGAAATGATAGGGGTGGCAAATGCAAGATTTTAGAACAAGAGTTGATAATCAAGTTTTTGGTGTTAGGGCAACAGCTTTAATCATCAGAGATAATCAGATATTGTTAACAAAAGATAGTCAAGGTTTTTACTATGCTATGGGTGGTGCAATTGCAGTCAATGAGGCGACTCATGATGCTGTTGTTAGGGAAGTTTATGAAGAATTGGGGATTACTGTGACGGTTGACAGATTGGCTTTTGTGGTTGAAAATCAATTTGTTCAAGATGACATCCAATTCCATAATATTGAATTTCACTATGTTGTCACGCCTTTAGAAGAGCCGCCCCTTGAAATGATAGAGGGACACATTCAACAAACTTGTGAATGGGTTGGATTAGATAGCTTATCTGACATTAATCTTGTACCCCTGTTTTTAAAAGATATTTTGCCTCAGTGGGATGGACAACTCAAACATATCTGTTAAGAAGATTGAGCGGATGACAGGATATAAATGAGTTGACTTTCTATATCAATTTGATAGAATAGCAGTAAGTAATCGTAATGATGGTCAAAGCTCATGGGTTGCAGGCTTTTTTAGCTTGCACTTTGGGGTTTGACCTTTTTTGCGAAAAATGGAGAAGAAAGATGACACACACGTTTACAGAAAATTATGATGTTATTGTTATTGGTGGTGGCCATGCGGGAGTTGAAGCCAGTTTAGCAGCTAGTCGAATGGGGTGCAAAACCTTATTGGCAACCATTAACCTTGATATGATTGCTTTTATGCCATGTAATCCATCCGTTGGTGGTTCTGCTAAAGGGATTGTCGTTCGCGAGATTGATGCCCTTGGTGGTGAAATGGGTAAAAACATTGATAAATCTTATATCCAGATGAAGATGTTAAATACGGGTAAAGGACCAGCTGTTCGTGCCCTTCGTGCTCAGGCTGATAAGGCTCTTTATGCTCAAAAAATGAAGCAGACAGTCGAACAACAAGAGAACTTAACCCTACGTCAGTCCATGATTGATGAGATTCTGGTCGAAGATGGCAAGGTTATTGGCGTGAGAACTGCGACAAACCAGACTTTTTCAGCTAAAGCAGTTGTTGTAACGACTGGTACAGCCCTACGTGGTGAGATTATCCTTGGTGATTTAAAATACTCTTCAGGACCAAATAATAGTTTGGCTTCTGTGACCTTGGCTGATAATCTACGTGACTTGGGACTTGAGATTGCTCGCTTTAAGACGGGGACCCCACCACGTGTCAAGGCGAGTTCTATTAACTACGATGTGACCGAAATTCAACCAGGTGATACGACACCAAACCACTTTTCGTTTTTATCAAAAGATGAAGATTACTTACAAGACCAAATCCCTTGTTGGCTGACTTATACTAATATCAGTAGTCACGACATAATCAATAGTAATCTCCATAGAGCACCCATGTTTTCAGGTGTTGTCAAAGGTGTGGGTCCTCGTTATTGCCCATCTATCGAAGACAAGATTGTGCGTTTTGCTGACAAGGAACGCCACCAACTCTTTTTAGAGCCAGAAGGACGAGATACGGAAGAAGTTTATGTCCAAGGCTTGTCAACTAGCTTACCAGAGGATGTGCAAAAAGAACTATTGCATTCTATCAAAGGGCTTGAAAATGCTGAAATGATGCGAACAGGTTATGCTATTGAGTATGATATTGTTCTTCCACATCAGCTTCGTGCAACATTGGAAACAAAAGTAATTTCAGGCTTGTTTACAGCAGGTCAAACAAATGGTACTTCAGGTTATGAGGAAGCAGCAGGTCAAGGTTTGATTGCAGGTATCAACGCAGCCCTCAAAGTTCAAGGCAAACCTGAGTTTATCTTAAAGAGAAGCGACGGTTATATCGGTGTTATGATTGATGATTTGGTGACCAAAGGCACCCTTGAACCTTACCGTCTCTTAACCAGTCGTGCTGAGTACCGCTTGATTCTTCGTCACGATAATGCTGATATGCGATTGACTGCTCTAGGTCGTGATGTTGGGTTAGTTGATGATGAGCGTTGGGAACAATTTGAGCAAAAAAGGCAACAATTTGAAACTGAAATGGCTCGCTTGGACGGTATCAAATTAAAACCAGTTGCTGAAACCAATGAGAAAGTCACAGCATTAGGTTTCAAACCGTTGACGGACGCTATGACAGCAAAAGAATTTATGCGTCGTCCAGATGTGAATTATGAGGCTATTTTAAACTTTGTAGGTCCTTCTGAACAGCCCTTAGATGCCAAATTGATTGAGCTTATAGAAACAGAAATCAAGTACGAAGGTTATATTAACAAGGCCTTGGAACAAGTTGCTAAAATGAAACGTATGGAAGAAAAACGCATTCCAGCTAATATTGATTGGGATGACATTGATTCTATCGCTACCGAAGCTCGCCAAAAATTCAAGAAAATCAATCCTGAAACCATCGGTCAAGCCAGTCGTATTTCAGGTGTCAATCCAGCGGATATTTCCATCTTGATGGTTTATTTAGAGGGGCGTAGCCGTTCTAAAAAGAAACTCCAATAGGTTTTCAATGAACTTCAGATTAAGCCCTATATTTTAGGGCTTATTTGTGTTATAATAAACTATTAAGAGGTTTTTTATAATGAATAAATGTCGATTGGCAACCAATCATATCATAATGATTGGTATAATAAGTTTTATTATTTTGGTTCTCTTGAGCCTGTATTTAAAACTTAATTTTGTTGTTATTGTGATGTTAATTATCGCTGTCCTTGCTTTTGTTTGTTTACTCTATTTACAAAAAAGGCATTATGAGTTGTTATCCGAACAAGAGCTAAATCATAATCAAATGAGTCCTATGGATGCCCTATTGGATCAAATGCCTATAGGTATCATCAGCCTAACGCCTGAACTAGATGCTATTGTTTGGTACAATCCTTATGCTGAATTGATTTTCACTAAAGATAATGGAGAGTTCGATGAATCCGTGGTTTTAGATCTTGTCACTTCTAAAAAAGAAGCTCTCTCAAATCCTAGTTTTGAGTTAGGCGATAAAAAGTTCATCGTTCATCTTGATGTTGAACGTTCTGTTTGTTATGTCTATGAGCAAATGTCCCTTCCTAAAATTAGTGGTGAGTTGAGTGATTTTAGCCCAGTTATCGGAACGATTTCCTTGGATAACTATGATGATGTCACTGCTAATTTAACAGATGCAGAAACATCTCAAATCAATATCTTTGTTGCTAATTTTATCGCTGAGTTTGCTGAACGCTATCAGATTTTTTATAGGCGCGTAGATATGGACAGATTTTATTTCTTTACAGATTACGCCATTCTCAGTGAGCTTATTTCGAACAAATTTGAGATTTTAGAGCAGTTCAGAACAGAGGCTAAAGATAAAGAACTCCCACTGACTTTGAGTATGGGTATTGCTTTTGGTGATCATAACCATTATGAAATTGGTCAGATAGCTCAGAAGAATTTAAATTTAGCCCTTGTACGTGGTGGTGACCAGGTTGTTGTCAAGGAAAATGATGAGCATAAAGATTTCATGTATTTCGGTGGTGGTAGTGCTTCTACGGTTAAACGTTCTAGAACTCGGACGCGTGCTATGATGACGGCTATTTCTGATAAAATTAAAATGGCAGATGCTGTCTTTGTAGTCGGTCATCGTCAGTTGGATTTGGATGCCTTAGGAGCGACTGTCGGTATGCAACATTTTGCAGCACAGTTGATTGATAAGTCATATGCCGTTTATGAACCAAATCAAATGAGTCCAGATATTGAGAAAGCCATTACAAGACTTGAAGAAGATGGCCATACCACTTTGCTTTCTGTGGATAAGGCATTGACAATGGTCACTCCCCGTTCATTATTGATTATGGTAGATCATTCTAAATTAGCACTTACTTTATCAGATGAGCTATACAGGCTTTTTAGAGAAGTTGTTATTGTTGATCATCATAGACGAGATGATGATTTTCCACCTAACGCCATGCTTAGCTTTATAGAAAGTGGGGCGAGTAGTGCGTGTGAGTTAGTCACAGAGTTAATCCAATTCCAAGCTGCAAAACCTAAACTCAGTCGCCTTCAAGCTAGTATCATTATGTCCGGGATTATACTTGATACTAATAAATTTAGTACTCGTGTGACGAATAGAACGTTTGATGTGGCAAGTTATTTACGCTCTCTTGGAAGTGACAGCAATGAAATTAATACTATTTTGGCAACGGACTTTGAAGAGTATCGTCAAGTTAACGCCCTAGTTCTTAAAGGCCAGCGAGTGTTTGATAATATCATTATTGCTATTGGTGACGATGATGAGACATACACTAATGTTATTGCTAGTAAAGCTGCTAATACCTTGTTGACGATGGCAGGTATTGAAGCCTCATTTGTGATTACTCGAAATATCACGTTTGATGTAGCAGTTTCAGCACGTAGTCGTGGTAGTATCAATGTTCAGCGTGTTATGGAAAAGATGGGTGGAGGAGGCCATTTCCACTTGGCGGCTTGTCAGTTATCTAATTCGTCATTGGAAGATGCCTACACACTTATTGTTTCAGAACTGGAAGAAGCTCTGAAAGAAAATAATTGATTTAAATTATAATATAAAGGAGACGTAGATATGAAAGTTGTATTTTTAACAGATGTTAAAGGTAAAGGGAAAAAAGGAGAAATCAAAGAAGTACCGACAGGCTATGCCCAAAATTTTTTGATTAAGAAAAACTTAGCCAAAGAAGCAACTTCTCAAGCTATCGGTGAGCTGAAAGGTAAGCAAAAATCAGAAGAAAAAGCTAAAGCAGAATTGCTGGCTGAGGCAAAAGAGCTCAAGGCAGAACTTGAAAAGGAGTCTGTTTTGGTCCAATTTGTTGAAAAGGTTGGTCCAGATGGCCGTACTTTTGGATCAATCACAGCTAAGAAAATTGCTGAAGAACTCCAAAAACAATTTGGTCTTAAAATTGATAAGCGTCATATCCTATTGGATCATCCTATCAGAGCTATTGGCTTAATTGATGTTCCTGTTAAATTACATAAAGATGTTGACGGTGTTATCAATTTGAAGATACAAGAAGGCTAGTCGTTAATTGACACAAGTGTAAACATTGGAGGTGACTGGGTTGACAGAGATACAAGAATTGCGGATGCAACCTCAAGATATTGTAGCTGAACAATCTGTTTTGGGAGCGATTTTCATCAATCCTGATAAATTGATTTTGGTACAAGAATACCTTACACCAGATGATTTTTATAAATATGCCCATAAGGTCATTTTTAAAGCAATGGTAACGCTTAGTGAGCGTCATGATGCTATTGATGCCACAACAGTTCGTTACATTTTAGATAGTCAAGGTGATTTACAAAATATTGGAGGTATATCTTACCTTGCTGAATTGGTCAATAGCGTACCAACTAGTGCGAATGCTGAGTATTATGCTAAAATCGTAGCTGAAAAGGCGACTTTGCGCCATATCATCAGTCGATTGACAGAGACTGTCAATGCAGCTTATGAAGGAGCTAAGGCGGCTGATGATATTGTGGCGGATGCTGAGAAAATTTTAGTTGATATCAATGAGCGTAGCCATACAAGTGGTTTCCGTAAAATCTCTGATGTCCTTAAAATCAATTATGAGAACATTGAAATTCGCTCTAAACAGACAACGGATGTCACAGGTTTACCGACTGGTTTTAAAGATTTAGATAAGATTACAACAGGTTTACACCCTGATCAACTCATTATTTTAGCTGCGCGTCCGGCTGTTGGTAAGACTGCTTTCGTTTTGAATATTGCTCAAAATGTTGGTACAAAATATGGGCGTGGCGTAGCTATCTTCTCTCTAGAAATGGGTGCTGAAAGTCTTGTCGACCGTATGGCTGCAGCAGAAGGTCTGATTGATGCTCATCGCTTAAGAACTGGTCAATTGACTGAACAGGACTGGCAAAGTTTGACAATGGCTATGGGAAACCTTGCTGAGGCTCCGATTTACATTGATGATACACCAGGGATAAAAATCACTGAAATCAGGGCGAGATCTCGGAAACTCTCCAAGGAGATAGATGGTGGATTAGGCCTTATTGTAATTGACTATTTGCAGCTGATTACAGGTACTCGTCCTGAGAATCGTCAACAGGAAGTCTCTGATATTTCACGCCAGCTGAAAATTTTAGCTAAAGAATTGAAAGTTCCAGTTATTGCACTTAGCCAGTTATCACGTGGTGTTGAACAAAGACAAGATAAGCGCCCGATACTCTCTGATATTCGAGAGTCAGGCTCTATCGAACAAGATGCCGATATTGTTGCCTTTTTATATCGTGAAGATTACTATCGTAAAGATGGTGAGGAGGCAGAGGATGCTGTTGAAGATAATGTGGTTGAGGTGATTTTAGAGAAAAACCGTGCTGGTGCGCGTGGAACCGTTAAACTCATTTTCCAAAAAGAATATAATAAATTCTCAAGTATTGCTAATTATGAAGAAAGATAGGGGATAAGAAGAGTATGAGTGATGCATTTGCAGATGTTGCAAAAATGAAGAAAATTAAAGAAGATATTAAAAATCATGAAGGTCAAGAAGTTGAATTGACCCTTGAAAATGGCCGTAAACGAGAGAAAAATAAAATTGGACGTTTAATTGAGGTTTATCCATCTTTGTTTATTGTAGAGTACACAGATGTAAAAGATGGTGTTGAGAATACTTATGTCGAATCTTATACTTATTCTGACATTTTGACTGAAAAAACACTCATTAGGTATTTTGATTAATAGTAAACGGAGGGTATCATATCCTCTTTTTGCTACTTGGTTAAGGTTTCATTAGAGATTTGTTGGCTATATTCTTATTAGCACGTTACAGATGATTAGGAGACTGCAATGGTAATGGAATGGTTTAAATGGCTTCCCCTGTTTTTTGAGGGTGTACTATCTTTTTTATCACCCTGTGTGTTTCCTATTCTACCGATTTATCTAGGCATACTTGGTGGACAGGCTCAGGAAGGCCAAGTGAATACCAGACGTTTGTTGGTTAATACGTTGAGCTTTGTAGTTGGCATTGCTTTGACTTTTTTCTTGCTGGCTTTCGCCTCTAGTTTACTTAGTCATTTTTTGACGGCACATCGGCAGTTACTGACCTTGATAAGTGGACTATTGATTATTTTTATGGGAATGAGCCAAATCGGCTGGCTCAAGCTAACTGTTTTGAATAAGGAATGGTCGGCTAAAACAAAAATTTATAAACCCGGCAAGACTGTCACACCTTTATTAGCTTTACTGATGGGCTTTACTTTTAGTTTTGCTTGGACGCCTTGTATTGGTCCAATCTTAGCCAGTGTTTTCTTCTATGCGAGTAGTCACCAAGGATTGTGGAGTATTGGCTTGATTTTGGTTTATTGTCTAGGGTTTATTTTGCCTTTTGTTCTATTAACTCTTTTTTCATCCAAAATGATGGGAGTACTGAAACCCAATGGAAAATGGCTAACTAGGTCTAAGGTAATTTCAGGCTATCTGTTAATATTTATTGGGTTAAGTATCTTAACTGGCTTTTTCCAGAACATAATAAGGTTGATTTACTGAGGAGGTCAATATGAAAAAACTAGGTTTATTGCTTGTCTTGTTGTTAACTTTGCTAGCTTCTTCAGCTTGCGGTCGTCAATCTGGACTGTCATCATCTTCTGATGAACAGGTTACTAATATTGATTTAGAGACAGTTGTCATAGATGAAAATGGTCAGCAACTGAAACTATCAGATTTTAAAGGCAAAAAGGTATATTTGAACATCTGGGCAAGTTGGTGTGGTCCTTGTCAGCAGGAAATGCCAGAATTAGAAGACGTCTATCAAGCCTACAAGGACAAGGAAGATTATGCTTTTCTCTCCTTGACTTCGCCAAATGATAAGGTATTTGGCAATAGAAATCCTGCTGATGGGAGCAAAAAAGAGATTTTAAAAGCTGCTAAAAAAGCTGGTGTGACTTACCCTATTCTCTTTGACACTAAAGATAAGGCGATGTCTTCTCTAAATATTTCGGCATTTCCTACGCATTATTTATTCAATAGTGACGGGACAGTGGATAAGGTTTATCTCGGTCGTATCAGTAAGGCTGATTTGAAAACCTTTTTGGAGGATTTAGAATGAATGTTCGTTTGATTGCGCATAGTCTTGTTCAGAAAGACGGCTTATATCTGGTTATTAAGCGCTCAGCTGTGAAACGAGGTCAACCCAATGTTTATCCAGAGTATTGGGATATTCCAGGAGGCAGTGTTGAACAAGGGGAACTTCCAAGAGATGCTGCTGTTAGGGAATGTTTGGAAGAAACAGGATTAAAGAGTCGTTTGGTGGATGTGATACATGAGGATAGCCAGTACGACCAAGAGAAAAAAACAGTTTTTACACGCTTGGTCTATCGGGCCTCTATCATAGATGAGACCATAGGCATTAAGCTTGACCCAGAGGAACATAGTGCTTTCCGATGGATTAAGGACTTGTCTGAATTATCAGGGGAGCAAATTGTGCCCTATTTAAGTGAAATAATGAGTAAAAGACGTCAAAAACCTTGCTAAATCAGCTTTAGTATGGTAAACTATTCTTTGTGTGAAATAGCAGCAGAAAAATATGAAGCTCGTCAACAGTTGATTGACAGAACAGATGTTCACAGTAACCTTTGCTGTTTGGGCGAAAATCAACTGCACGAATCAGGATTTTTCAAGTGACTATTTCCTCAATATTATTTTTTAGGAGGACATTTTAATGTCACGTTATACAGGACCATCATGGAAACAATCACGTCGTCTTGGTTTGTCTCTTACAGGTACAGGTAAAGAGCTTGCTCGTCGTAACTACGTACCAGGACAACACGGACCAAACAACCGCAGCAAATTGTCAGAATATGGTTTGCAATTAGCTGAAAAACAAAAACTTCGTTTCACTTACGGCATGAACGAAAAACAATTCCGTAACTTGTTCGTTCAAGCAACAAAAATCAAAGGTGGAATCCTTGGTTTCAACTTCATGCTTCTTCTTGAGCGTCGTCTTGACAACGTTGTTTACCGTCTTGGTTTAGCAACAACTCGTCGTCAAGCACGTCAATTTGTAAACCACGGTCATATTCTTGTTGACGGCAAGCGTGTTGATATTCCTTCATACCGCGTTGAAGTTGGTCAAGTGATTTCAGTTCGTGAAAAATCACTTAAAGTACCAGCAATCCTTGAAGCTGTTGAAGCAACTCTTGGACGTCCAGCATATGTATCATTTGATGCTGAAAAACTTGAAGGTTCACTTACTCGTCTTCCAGAACGTGATGAGATTAACCCAGAAATCAACGAAGCTCTTGTCGTTGAATTCTACAACAAAATGTTGTAATATTTTATTGAATATGATAGGCTGTAAAGCCTTGAAATTAAGCACTTTAGGCCTCTATCCTAGAGTGCTTTTTTTGATTTTACTACCCTTTTAGCTATCCCTAACTTATTTTTGGTATAGTAAGAGGGTAGCCCCCAAATGGGACACCCTTATTAGTTATAAATTACTGATAGCTGCCTCAAAGATTGAGACGGCTTTTTTTGCTCCCTCTTTGGTGGCGTGAACGTAAGTATTTAAAGTCATGGAGATATTAGAGTGACCTAGCCTATATTGCAAGTCTTTAGCCTCTATACCAGCATATAGCATGATAGTAGCGTGAGTATGGCGGAAACCATGGAAACTAATATCAGGAACGTTAGCAGCCTTAAAATGCTTTTGTAGTCTCTTTCTGAGCAAGCAGGCGTATGCGTATTTTGTCGTAAAAGGAGTAAAGACAATATCCTCAGACCGTCCTAGTTGCCATGATTGGGCTTGTTGACGGTTTTTGTATTGTTTGAGTAGCAAAACAGTAGCCTTGTCAATCTCAATATCTCTTAGGCCTGCTTTTGATTTAGGCGTGTTTGTTTCCTGGTATCGATTGAGCGTTTTTGTTACGCTAATTGTACCGTTTTCTAGGTCAATATCAGACCATTCTAGTGCCAGAGCCTCACCGATACGGCAACCAGCGGCTAGCAAAGTCTTATATAGCACGTAGTCAAAGAAGTTTTCATAGTTGGATAAGTCTAAGCCGTCAAGGTAATCTAAAAACTGTTTTAGTTCTTGATTGCTGAAGAATTTGACCTTATGCTCTTTGTTTTGCTGCTTGCGTGGAATAATAACATCACGCGCAGGGTTATGCTGGATTACTTGCATAGTCACGCCATACTGAAGAATACGGCGGTTGATATTGTTTAGAAAGCTGTAGTTAGCGTAAGCGCCTTTTTCGCCTCTATTGGCTCTGTCAGCCCATTGATTGACCTGTTGCTGGATAATAGGGGTAGTTAGCTTATCTAGCTTGTAATCGCCAAATACAGGCAAAATATGAAGTCTAACGATACCCTCCATAGATTGCTGAGAGTTAGGTTTAATGGTGTTCTTATAACTATCCCACCAAAGGCCTACAAGTTCCCTATAAGTGGTAATGGTTGGTTTTTCTTTAACACAATGACCGTTTTTCTCAAACTCTAGTTGTACTTGCCTAGCCTTGACCTTAACACCCTTTTTAGTGTTGGCCGTAACTGTAGTTCTAGCCTTTTTTCCTGTTAGTTTATCAACTCCTAAATAAACGCTTGAACGATACACAATAGTCCCGTTTTTCTTTTTATATTCTGTAATATTCATGATCATACCTTTCTAACATCAGTAAGCAAGTATGGGATTTAGTTAAGTATTTATGAATATTATTGTTTATATGGTACTGAGCGTTACGAGAACGCCCCTATTTTCGTTTGTTTGAAGTTAGTCGGTATTTTATATAGGCAAGCGGTAAAATCGCTTAGAGGACGTTTTAGAGGGTTATTTGTCATCAGGGAAAATTAGACCGGCTAATATTTCATAAATAGCAGCTTTTTTCTCTTTTGATAAAAGAGAGAAGAATGAAAGAATAGCGGCCTCTTCAACATCTAACAACGGCAAGGCTTGATAAAAATTATTTAACCTCTTTGAGGAAGAGTTAATAACATGGTTGTCGTTAAAAAAATTTCCTAAATCCTCTTCTGAGAGATTGCCTTTGTTCCTTTCTTTGCCATCTTTATAGAAATTTTTATAGTTTTCAAATATAGCATTTTCTAGAATTTTATCACTATTAGGAGGAGTAAAATTTTGGAAAATTGCTTTTCCAGCCTTTACAGTTTCATAGTTAGGTTCTTTTGAGGAAACAGATAATATTTTTCCCCAATCACTAGGGTTGGTTACTTCAACTGTAGAACCCATTAGATATGGGATTGATACCCCAAAAATATCAGATAACATTTTGGCTTGTGGGATTTTAATCTCAAATTCTTCGTTTTCCCACCGAGAGACAGTCTTTACACTGACATCTAGCAATTCAGCAATATGAGACTGAGTCAGATTTTTCTTTTTTCTAAGTTCTTTTATTCTATTCATTTATGTACTACCTTTCAAAAGACATTCTAACACAAAAAAGGACAAAATGTCTATATTTTTTCAAAAAAACAGCACTATGTACTTTACAAAGGACAAAATGTCTGTTATTATATATCTAAAAACAAGACAAAATGTCTTGTTTGAGAATTAAAGGAGGGCATTTAATGCTAATTACAAAAGACATAGCGGAAAAAGTCAGGGCAAAACGTGGTAAGCTGGATTTGACAAAAAGCAAGACTGCGGAAACTCTTAAACTTTCTAGAACGACGCTCAGTAAGATTGAGCGAGGCGACTATGACGCCCCTAAGCGTATCTATCAGGCAGTAATGAGCTGGCTAGTAGAAGATTTATAGGATTTCTTGCTACCTTTCACTTAAAGAGATCCGAGCAACAAAAAAGCCTTAGCAGTCGGCAAACTCACAAGGCTTTTCACACAAACAACTAAAACCACAAAAAGCAAGTATGGGATTTAGTTAGGTATTTATTTAATTATATCACAAAAATAGTGATATGTGACCAGACGGAGGGCGCTATCCCTTAAAACTGGAGGGAAAAAGTATTAGGTTCTGGTATCGGCATTAGGGAAAACTAAACCACCCTAAGAAAATTACACACAGCTAGACTATTATTTTGGCACAGGCTTACATGACCACAGGAAAACCTGGTAAGCTTGGATATTTTATCGGAACTGGAGAAAAAGGAAAGACAGAAACTACTATCAACGGTAACGGCACTCTAACAATAGATTACGTTGGGGACAAGTCACTTGATGAGGCACTAGAGCGTATTTGTTTAGCTTTTGCAAGTTATTATGTACCTAAAGAAGAGGAGGTAGAATAACATGGCGCTAAAAGCTGAGCAACTTAAAAATTTATTAGATAAAGGTTTTGTATTATTCTCTAAAAATGGTATAATTAAGTCAGCTAAGTTACCTGAGTTTGGTAGTTTGATTATCACTGTACAAGACAGTGAGCCTATTCTCATGGAAACAAGGCAAAAAGAAAAAATTTAGCTGCTGACTAGAAAACTAGAGGCATGATATAAGAGTTTTATCGCTCTTTGTCATGTCTCTTTTTGTTTTAGTCAAAGCAATAAAAAGAAAGAGGTAATCACCATGACACTACAACAAATTAAGACACAAATTGACAGTCTAGGCACACGTAAACAGCAACAAATTGAGGCTTATGGAACTATGAAAAAGGAGGCATTATGAATGAATGTTGATGAAGTTAGAATTAAGCTAGAGGGAATTAAGTGGTTAGATGAAGAAATGAGGGGGCTACAGCTTGAATTACAGTACCTTGAGCAGGGGCTTTTTAAGAAGTCATCACTTACACAAACAAAGGTACAGACTAGTAGGGTAAACACTGCTGAAAACGAAGTAGTTTATGCTATTAAGCTAAAGCAAGATATAGAGGAAAGGCTGGCTGAAATTATTTCAGAGCGTTTAGAGAGTTCAAGACTAATAGATAAAGCAAGCAATCCACTAGAAAGGGCTGTTTTGAGAATGGCTTACGTTAACCGCTTAGAAATATGGGATATAGAGAAGAGAGTGAATAGGTCTAAAACCACTATTTACAAAATAAAGAGAGATGGTATAGAGAGTATTGCTAGAGCTATGACCAAAAGGGCTAATGTGATATAATTGACTTATATGTAAGCGAAGAGGACTAGTAGTTGAAAAAGATTTCAATATTTATAGATGATTCAGGAGTATTTCACTCCAATCATAATTATTTTGTATATGCAGGTTTTTGCTTTATTACTGAGGAGGATAGACTGTCTGCTAAAAAACGCTATCGCTCTCTAAACACACAAATAAAAAAGACGAAAGCTTTCGAGGGAGAACTCAAAGCGTCCAATATTGAGAGAAAGCACAAAAGCGCCCTCTTTAAGGTTCTCAAAGATGAGATTAGTTTTTCTGTATCAGTTAATTTGTCAAGAGTTCAAGCAGATGTTATGAAGGATAAAAAATCCCGTCAGAGATTTAAGGACTATGCAATAAAGAGAGTGGTAAAAAATTTATTTAAGAATCTGTTAGAGCAGGGACTTATAAATAAGAGTGATGATATAGAGCTTTTTGTTAATATTGATCAGCAAGGATTTGCAACAAATGGATTATATGGTCTAGGTGACGGCATACTTGAAGAATTGAGGTATGGGATTATGAATTTTAACTATGGTACATTCTATCCACCAATCCTAGAAGGGAAATTTATTGTACATACCAAGTCATGTGTATCTGAAAATGATTACTTGATACAGGCAGCTGATATTTTAGCTAATAGGATATGGAACTCTTATGAAAAACAGATAAGTAAGCTACGAGAGATACCTAATCATACTTTTTTGAATTTACCGTAGTTTTTACTTGCTAAAAGCGTGCGCGTGGTATAAAATATGATTACAGGTATTTATACACTGTTTAAACATCTGAATTGTGATTAAAGCAATTAAGCGTATGTTAAGTACGTCACACTCAGATGGGAAAGCGCCTAAACGGTGCTTTTTTTGTAAATTTTTGAAAATAATGTCGAGGAAATGAAGTAGAAAAATATCGGACGCACACGCACCCGAAAGGGTATCTGAGAGGTGGGAATGTCCGTCCCACCATTTCCATTGAGGCTATAAGCCTCTTTTTTAAAATTGAATGGGTGGATTTATGGAATTATCAGAGGCAATGGCTCAAATAGACGCTTTGAATTTGAAGAAGTCAGAAAAAATTGTCCCCTCTAAGATGACAAATGAAGAACTGGCTAGACTACGGTTTACCTGGGTTTCTCCTGAGGAGGAAGAATTAGTAATAGCTGAACTTAGAAAAAGAGGTTTAGCATTATGAAATACAGTCAACAAGTATTAGACATGCTTAATCAAGCAGTCAGTGGTCAGATTGATAATTTTTGGGATTTTTCCTTTAAGTTTAACGCTCTCTTTGGAGAAGATGAGGAGTTTGCTGAGGCTTGGGATAATGAAAGTCCTGAAATGTTTGACGCTCTCAATGATGTTGAATTGATGATGTTCCTAGAGGAGCATGACCCAAGCGATAAACAAGGTTTCATAACCTTTCTCAAGCCTTACTATGATAAGGCAAAACAATTAAATAAAAAGCACCCTTGACGGGTGCGATTTACTTGCTTACTGAACTCATCATTTTAAATCCCTTTTTTGTTACCCTTTATGTTTCCTTTACTTTTTCAAGTGTAAAACATTTTGAAAAAAATCAGGTTAGATATTGAAGAGACTTACGCCTATTTTTCTATATCTAAGCATAGCAAGATAACAAAATGCTTTAATTTTAAAGTTGAACTCTTGAAAAGCCCGTTAATTCGGGCTTTTTTGTTTATCTTATTTGCTTAACAACTTAATCAACAGCTCTGTCATTTCTTGAGGGCTTTCTTTTTTACCACGGGCAATCCATGTTTGGCAGACACCGAAGAAGGCATGGCTGAGATAGACACTGTTGTAGAGACTTTCAATATCTGTTTTTTCTTGTTTAGAAAAGCGATATTGTAAATCTTCTGAAAGCAAGCGTTGTAGTTTGTGTCTCAAAAAGGTCTTGATTTCACGAGTGCCATTTGGTGATAATAAAGCGGCAAAGAGGTTTTCACGGTTCAGGTAATCAAATACTTCCCGTATAGTAGCTTCTTTATCAGAGGGATGCTTATCAAAAATATATTCCAAATGACTAAAAATATGTTTCTGATATTGTTCAATCATGTCATACTTATCACGATAATGGGTATAAAAACTTGAACGGCTAATGTGGGCTGTTTCTGCTAACTTAATCGTCGTGATTTCGTCAAAACTATATTCTGCCAATAAACTAGCCATTGCTTCTTGCAAGGCGATTCGTGAACGTTTTTTGCGACTATCTTCCAATTGAGTGTACTCCTTTTGTACAAATGTAAACACCGTGTCTAAAAACAGGTCTTTAAACTTGTTTTTAGAATTCTAGCGAGTATAATATAATCATATCACATTTATGGACACAATGTCTAAAAAAGGAGTTTAAAAATGTTAGAAGAATGGAAAGCCATTATTAAAAAGCCGATATTGTGGATAAGCATGATTGGTCTAGCCTTAATTCCAGCTTTGTACAATATTATCTTTTTAAGTTCAATGTGGGATCCTTATGGTCAAGTAGATAATTTACCAGTAGCGATTGTTAACCAAGATAAATCAGCTACTTATCAAGGCAAGACATTTACGATTGGTAAAGATATCGTAACCAATATGAAAGAAACCAAGGCTCTGGATTATCATTTTGTCGGGACTAAAGAAGCTAAAGAAGGTCTTGAAAAAGGACGTTACTATCTTGTCGTGACTCTTCCTAATGATTTATCTGAAGCTGCTACTAGTGTCTTGAGTGATGAACCAAAACCGTTAGAAATAACCTATCAAACATCAAGTGGTCATAGTTTTGTAGCTGGTAAGATGGCTGATTCAGCCATGTCTAGTTTGAAAGAAAGTGTTGCTCATCAAGTGACAGAAAGCTATACTAAAGCCTTATTTACGAATTTGAGTCAATTATCTGAGGGGTTGGACAAGGCTAGTGATGCAGGTCATGCGCTCAAGGATGGTTCGAAGCGATTGACTGACGGTTCCAATCAACTCTCTTCTCAGCTAGAGCGTTTAGCACAGGCCAGTCTGACATTTACAGATGGTACTGCTAAACTTGACATGGGTCTGTCACGCTATGTCACAGGTGTCTCTCAAGCTTTTGAAGGTTCAGCTCAACTAGCTTTAGGAACAAAGGATTATACAGAAGGTGTTGATCGCCTTACTTCTGGAGCAAATCAGCTGAATCACAGCTCTGAACAATTACTTGCTGGGGTCAGTGAGTTGTCACAAGCACCTGATAAGATGCAAGTTTTGGTCAATGGTAGTCAACAGTTGACAGCAGGTTTACAGGAATTAGCACAAAGAACAAGCTTATCGCCAGATCAATTAAGCCTACTCAATCAATTAACTCAAGGATTAGAACAATTGAATACTTCTATCCAGTCAATTGGTAGTGCTTCAGCAGACTTAGGAGCATTGTCAGAGAGTTTGACAACAATCGCTCTCAATGCTGAACAATTAACACAAGAGATACAAGCGACGAACAATAGTCAAATAGCTAGTCTTCAGGCAACTAGCGCCTATCAAGCCTTGCGTCCAGAAGAACAGGCGGAGTTAACAGCAGCACTCTCTGGATCAACGAATGGTCAAGCAGAGGTACAAGCTATTTTGGCTGAATTGGCTAAATTACAATCTCTTCAACTTGGCTCTAATCAGTCTGGTTTAGGACAACTACAAGTTGCCTCTAATCAATTATTACCAACGGCAGCCAATCAATTGACAACTCTTACAAGCGGTCTAACAGAAATCAATCAAGCTCTTACGACACAATTGATACCAGGTAGTCAGTCCTTGAGTGGTGGCGTGTCAACAGCACAAGGTCAATTATCCGATGGTATCTATGCCCTCAGCGACGGCGTTAACCGTTACACAGCAGGTGTCGCCCAATTATCAACTGGAGCAGAAACCTTATCAGCGAACAGCCAATCCCTTCGTCAAGGAACCAATGCTTTATATGACGGTTTAAATACGTTAAATGCAAATTCAGCACCATTATTGACTGGGACAAATCAATTGTTGACAGGTGCTTTGCAGTTGTCGGATGGCTCTAAACAGTTAGCCAATGGAGGTCATACCTTGTCAACTGGTATGTCAACTTTAGACAGTGGTGTATCTGCCTTATCATCAGGATTGGGCACAGCTAATGATAAATTATCAGTAGTAACAGTCGGTGATAAACAAGCCGAAGCCTTAAGCAAACCTGTAACTCTAAGTAAAACAGAGTTGGATAAGGTTGACACAAATGGTGTTGGTATGGCTCCTTACATGATGTCGGTTGCTCTCATGGTCTTAGCCCTATCAACAAACATGATTTTCACCAAAACAGTATCAGGAAAAGAGCCAGACAGTCGGTTGGATTGGATTAGTCGTAAACTAGCTGTCAATGGAGTTATTTCAGTTATTGCAGCTAGTATCTTGTATGCCGCAGTGCATTGGATAGGGTTGACAGCCAATTATGAATGGAAGACCTATGTCATGACTGTTTTAGCGAGTGCGACCTTTATGGCAATGGTAACGGCACTTTACACATGGCATGAACGCCTCGGTGCTTTTGCTTCCATTATCTTGTTGCTCTTGCAATTAGGCTCGAGTGCTGGAACCTATCCTCTCCCTCTTACGAGTCCGTTTTTCCAAGCCATTCATCCCTTCTTGCCAATGAGTTACACTGTATCAGGACTTCGTCAGTCTATTTCAATGACAGGTCATATTGGCCAGGAAGTGAGCGTATTGCTCTTCTTCCTTGTTGGATTTATTGCCTTGGGTGCTGGGATTTTTAAACGCCAGTCAGAAAGAGGTTAGACCATTTTAAAAAGACAGTCCATTCAACGGATTATCGGTTGAATAGGCTGTCTTTTTTATCTTAAACGACGTCAATATCTCCCATTTGGCTGATGATTGATAGGGTTGTATTCGCATGTTCTCTACTTTGTTTGTAGATTTTCTTGAACAAGCTGACTTGAACATTATTGACGATATCATTTAGGTCGATATCTCCCATTTTGGTTTCTAAATAGAAGTTCATCTGGCTTGGGTCTTGATTGAGGCGGACAAAGGTATCACCATTGCTATTGGTCATGGTAATGTTTCCGGCAAAGAGTGTTTTATCGACGTCAACATCACCGTTTGAGACCTCTATCTTAGCTTGTTGCATGTGGTCAGTGTGGCTATCAATATCCCCATTACGACAAATGAAGTTGGTATTGATGAAGTGATTATTCTCTAGGTCAATGTCCCCATTATCATTGGTAATACTGGTGTCTTGGTAGTAACTAGCATCGCTATCAATATCTCCATTAGCATTCTTGATACTACCACTTAGCATACGACTGTTTTTGATGACGATGTCACCATTTTTGGCAACTATAGCTACTGTTTGAGTAGAGACTTGCGTTACGGTAATATCTGCTAATCTATTATTGAGGGTTAAAGTTTGGCACTGTAGTTGACTAACATCAATATCTCCGAGATGACTGGAGATAGTCAAGTCTGATAAGTTTTCTGGTAAATCAATATATGCAGTTGGTGTATCTTGGATGATGATTTTGACAAAATTTCCCCAAAACCCCTTGGTTTTACCAGGTTTATGTTTTAACTCGGCAGGTGCTTCTGTAATGGTTAGATGGCCACTATGACTATCAATCTTGAGGGTTGGATGGTAGGGACTGTCTTGGTTATCATAATCAATCATGACTTGTCCGTCTTTAGAAGGACGAAGGACGACAGCTAGTTGGTCAAGGGTGAGGTGAACACTCTTGATATTTTCTTGACCGATAATAGGTTTATTGTTTTCATTTTTTATCGGTAGGGGTTGGTTGAGAGCGACCTTGGTTTCGGGATAGAGATTTTTTAGGACTTCTTCGGCGGCTTCTTTGGGGTCTCCGAGTTCTTGCATAATGGTTGCTTCACTTAAACCAGAGTCCTCGAAGTATTCACGGAAGTGACTCAGGGTGTCTTCTCTATCGTTGGGAGAGAGGTTATTGAGATAGGACTCTAGTGTTTTGAGGTAGTCATCTTTGGTCATACGGGTCTCCTTTATGTCTTTAATCGAGGCTGATATTGCCTAGTTTGTTGATAATGGTGAGGCTATCTTTGCTGTCTTTGACAGTTCGGCTTGCCTTGTTATCGTTGATTGTCAGGTCTTTGATGTCTTTTGTGTTGATGGTAAAAGGGCGTGTGACTTCTAGGTTAAGATTGCTACTGTCACGGCTCTTGTCTGATAGACTGATGGTCATGTGTGATTCGCTGCCATAGCGATCATGGTCGCCGTTAGTAATGGTATTTTCACCCTTGATTGTCAGGTTTTTGATATCTATTACGGCTTGTTCAAAAGTGAAGTCGCTGTTTTCTAAGGTGAGGTCAGTTGCAACAAAATCGGCATATTTCCCTGTAATTGTTGTATTTTTGATGTGTGACTTCTTAACCTTAAACCAGCTGTCGTTCACCGTTGCATTTTCTAAGGTTGAATTGGTTAAGGTCATAGATGAGTAATTTTGAACGTTTACATTTTTGAGTTGGCTGTTGATAAAATCTCCTTCAAAAATGGTTCCACCATCAATTTGGATATTTTCACCGTAGATAAAGTCAGAGTAGTTAATGTTTTTGATATGAATATCAGACAGGTGTAAGTATTCTCCCAACACTCCTGAACCACTTAATTCATCCAAGGTCATGTTTTTAGGGAGCGATAGTTTTAAGATATAGGTTTGATTTTTATGCTTGCTCAATTCACGACTGATGGCTGAGATAGGGAGTTGTACGACTGAACCATAATAGTCTGTTTGGATGATACGCAGTTTACCTTTTTCCTCTTTGACGAGGATTCGATTAGTCTTGTCATCTTCAAAATACTGATAGCTGACATGGATTTTATTGTCTGGAGATTCTTCAGTCTCAATGTTATAGTTGAATAATGAGAGTTCAAGCGAGGTGATATTGTCGAAAGAGGCTTCCTTATGGACGGGAACGCTGAGTTTGCTGAGTTCATCAAAACCATTTGACAAAAAACCAATAGTAGCCAAGATGATACCACTAATCAAGGTGATAAAGCCAATAAGGGTTAGAAGGTGTTGTTTAGTTTTCATAAGAAGTCCCCCTACGGATAAGTTTACGGATTAAGAATAAGATAAAACGATAGGATAGTTTGAGAAGGAGCCAAATCAGTAGCCCTAATAAGATAGCCCCGCCAAGTGCTGCCAGTCCTGTACCAAAGCCCATCAAGAGAACTGGAAGGGCTGTTGGGATAAGCGTTATACTCTCCCATAAAACTGTCGCACTAACGAGGATGAGGACGAAGTCAACGGCTATCGCTGCAATAAATAAAGAACAGATTAAGATGATAAGAGCAAGTAGAAAAGCTAGCAGAGATAGAAGTACTGGAATACCGAGAGGTGCTGCAAAGATGGCTAAGAGACTGATCCAAACAATTTGTGCTCTGGTACGAGGCCCCTTTTTGTCGGTTGCTAATTTTTTATCGAGAATATTTGTGATAATTTCGTTAGCGGCTTCTCTAGGTGTCCCCAATTCAAGCATAACAGCTTGTTCATTATCTTCACCTGCCTCATCAAAATATTCAGTGAAGTAATCCATAGCTTCGATATAATCTGCCTTTGGCAAGGCGCGTAAGTGTTTTTCAAGTTGGTTGAGATATTCAGTCCGTGTCATGACGGCGTCCTCCTTCTACAATGTCAGTGATGGTCTGGCTATAAATATGCCACTGGCTCGTGAGGAAAATGAGCTGTGCCTCTCCCTCTGGCGTGATGGTGTAATATTTTCGTGTTCTCCCTTGATGTTCTTGGCTGTAGGTGGTCATAAAGCCACTTTTTTCCAATTTTTTCAAGAGCGGATATAGGGTAGATTCCTTGATGTTGGCGACAAGCTTGACTGTCTGACTAATCTCGTAGCCGTAGGAATCATGCTTACTCACGATTGATAGAATGATAAACTCAATCATGGCAGATGATACGGGAAAATACATACCTAGCCCTCCTTTTTAAGTTATTGTGTAAAATTTTTATATATAAATAATTTATATATAAAATATATACCTATTCGAAAAATTTGTCAAGAGATTATGTGTTGGAAAGTGAAAAATTTGACTACCCTTTTAAAAAGTGATATATTTATAACAAAAGGAGACTTATAAATGAAAGATAACAAAAGAGATATCCCTATTGCTTATAAGATTTATATCTTGTTAATATTGCTATCAACTATACTTTATGGTTTAGGTATCTTAGTAATCACACCAGATACTGACCCAGTTTATCTTAAATATGGTGGTATTATCGGAATCCTTATCGTTGAATTGGGTTTTCTATCATACTATGCAAAGAAAAAAGCCGATGAACCTTTTGATGAGCGTCTTTATGCTAATCTTATGAAAGCCTCTTCCTTAACTTTTTTAGTGAGTTTAATTGTGTTACTTAGTATTACTTTTTTTCTCTTTTTTGGTGTCTTTACAAGTATAACCTTAGGCTTCCTAGTATTGATTATTGCTTTTTTAGTTCTGACTTTTGCAATAATCTTTATCACCTTAGAAAATAGATAAATATGCCTAAACAGTCTTTCATAGAAACCAATTTAAAAGCGTATAGAGAAACAAAAGGGATGACACAACAAGATTTAGCAAACCAGATTGGAGTTAGACGAGAAACGATTTTACATTTGGAAAATAATCGGTATAATCCCTCTTTAGAAATGGCTTTAAAAATTTCTAGGGTATTTGGTGTATCTGTTGAGGATTTATTTAGATTAAGAGAGCAATAAGAAAAGAGATTGAATCAAGATGTTCAATCTCTTTTAATGTTTAAGCTTCATCTGTTTCTCTAAACTCAGCATCAATAATAACATCATGTTTTATTTTATTTAGAAATTCGGGATTTAATAGTTCTTCTGTAGCTTTTGAATTTGAGTTTAGTAACTGACTGTAGAATGTTTTAGATAGTTTTATCCCCATTGGTTTAAAGGTCGTATAGGTTATACCTCCTGAAATGACACCCCCAATCACAGGAACCATTTTAGATATAACATTTCCTATTATTTTTTTGTTAATCTTTATTCCTAGAATTGTGCCGACTTTTTTGACCAATGGATACCAAGTTGTCTTGGTTAAGGCTTTGGCAGCTACTTTTTTACCAATATTTGGTCCAGCATTTTTTGCTACTTTCAAAATGAGAGTATTTGCCCCGCTTGCTCCAAACATTACCCCTAAATATGCAATGATACGAATTTTTGTTTCATCGGAAATCTGTTTTGAATTATCGAAAAGATTATCTTCTCCGTACAAATAAGCGATTTTTTGAGACAGATGAAGAGCAAATCCAAAAAATTGTGTAATATCTGCTGTAGCTGCAACTCCAGCAACTATTGGATTACCAGGAAGTCCAGCCATAAAAGCTAAAACGGTTGTCTTATTAGTAGTGTCATTGATAATTTTTATAGCTTTTCTTTTTAAAACATCTGGTTTATAGACTTCTTGGGGACCTTTTTCAAGTATAACATCTATATATTTATCGTTCTTAAATTCCTGGCGTAAAAATTGCTCTCTGTCAACCTTAACAAAAGGTAATTGACTAGCAGCTGTGATGGTTTGAGTAAGAATTTCAAAAGGTTCTAATTGATTATTTGCCATAATTAAAACTCCTATTTTCAAAAATATATCAATGTTATTATATCAAAAATATTATTATATATGCTATTTTAAAAGTTAGTATTTATATTGTGTTATACTAGGACATAAGGAGGGGAGTTGTGATGTATCATTATCAAGAGTTGGGCAAAACGTTTAGAAAATTACGGCAAAATCGCCATATTACCCTTAAACAAGTCGCTAGTGAAACAGTGTCTGTATCTCAGTTATCTCGCTTTGAACGTGGCGAGTCTGACTTGTCTGTGGGTAAATTTTTAACCATATTAGGTCATATCCATGTTGAAGTTAAGGAATTTATGGACGAGGTGAATGATTACCAACACAGTGAAAACATTGCGTTTATGAGTGCCTTGATTGATTTAGAGTATAAGAGAGATGTTGCTGGTTTTCGTGCCTTGTTGGCTGAGGAACAGGACAAATATCGACAAAAACCAGAAGTATATCGTTATTACCTCAATCAAATTCTGCTTCAAGGCTTTATTTGTAAGTGTGATGCAACCATTCCTTTTCCACAGTCCTACATTGATGATGTGACTGATTACCTCTTTACAACGGAGCATTGGAATATTTATGAGTTGATTTTGATTGGTAACTTGTATTTATTTATCGACATTCCCTTGCTGCATCGGATGGGGCAAGAAATTCTCAAACGGCGTCATTATTACCGCCAAATCCATACACACAAGCATTTGGTTACTATTACTATGCTAAACATTTGGGAAACTTGTCTTCACCGTAAGGCACTTGATGTGGCTGACTATTATCGTCGAGAATCTGAAAAACTTATTCGCAATGAGACTAAGGTGTATGAAAAGACTATTTATCTCTTTTTAGATGGCCTCCACCATTATCAATCAGGGCAAGTTTTAGAAGGGATTGAACGCATGAGGCAGGCTATTCAGGTGTTTGAGTGGGTAGGCTGTCCCAATATGGCACAAAATTATAAGGCTGATTTCAAACGCTTTGTCGGCTAATATTCCCAAATATACAACAGAGAGAAAAACCTCCTTTTTCTTAGCTATAATAGCTGATAAAGGAGGTTTTGTTATGCAAACAAATGAAATGAAATTACTTAGCAGTCGAACGGTCAATAAGATTGGCAATGTCATGTACGATTATGGTAATAGCACTTGGATAGCAGCACTGGGTGGTCTTGGGCCTAAGTACCTGGGTTATTATCAATTGGCAGAGCACCTGATTTCCTTATTTTTGAATCCGATTGGTGGAGCGGTTGCTGACCGTTTTAGGCGGCGTCACATTCTTTTAGTGACCGATTTTCTAGGTGGTGCCATGTGTGCTATTTTAGCTATGGTAGGAACAAATCAGATGATGCTTTATGGTCTGATTACAGTTAATGCACTGTTGGCTATCTCACATGCTTTTTCAGGGACATCTTTCAAATCTTATGTGGTGACTTTGGTGGATAAGGAAAGGTTGGTTGATTTTAATGCCCATTTGGAAGTCATGTCACAACTGGTTAGTGTATCCTCGCCATTACTGGCTTTTCTATTTGTTGATAGGTTTGGGCTTAGACCAACCTTGCTTCTCGATAGTTTGACCTTTTTTGTATCTTTCTTTCTACTCTTATCAATTCGGCATGAGGAAAAGCATTTAGCAACTCATGATAAACCAACCAGTATTTCAGCGATTTTGGTAGATATCAAAGAAGGGATGCTGTTTATCAGACACGAGCGCGAGATTTTCTTTTTGTTAGTCATTGCAGCTATGGTCAATTTTTTCATAGCCGCCTTTAATTACCTTGTGCCCTTTACAAATCAACTCTTTCACGCTTCATCAAGCTATGCCACACTGTTGACGATGGGGGCTTTTGGGGCAATCTTGGGTGCATTTCTAGCCAATAAACTCTTTAAACATTCTTATGATAGTATCCTCATCTCCTTGGGCTTATGCGGGTTTGGTTTGGCGTTGATGACTCCTCTTTCGCTCTGGCACTTACCAATGCCTATTATTGTTTCAGGCAATCTTGTTTTTGAATGTTTTCTGACGATTTTCAATATTCACTTTTTCTCAATGGTTCAAAAAAAGGTACCGCATCACTTGTTAGGGCGCGTGTTTAGTTCTATTTTTACTGTTGCTGTCCTCTTTATGCCTCTGGCGACAAGTTTGATGACCTTATTTCCTGTAACCATCCATCTTTTGACCTTTGCCGTGATAGGTTGTGGCATTATGCTCTTATCAGGTATTGGTTTTTGGTATAGTCGGACGTATTTTAAGGCTTAACTCAACTATTTTGATAAATTATCCAACTATTTTCCAATTGTTATTTGGCTCAAAAAGCTTATACTAGAGATAAGAGCTCTTAATACTTTAATTGGAGGAAAACGATGAAAACCATTGGTGATAAAATTAAGACCTTACGTCTGAGTGCAGGTTTTAGTCAGACACAATTAGCTGACAAATTGGGGATTAGTAGTCAAGCTGTATCAAAATGGGAGACCAATTTTTCTCAACCAGACATCACACTCTTGCCAGAGCTTGCGACGGTGTTTGGTGTTCGTATTGATGACCTTTTCGACTACACCAAGGATAAAATGTTTGACCACATTGATAGCAGTTTGTCTTTTGGCAATCCGATGACATACCAGACATTTGTTGAGTTTGAAAGCTTTTTATTGTCAGAAATTGCTCTTGATGTGAATCATTATCGAGCCCAGTCAACGCTAGGATTTTTGTATCTGAGATTTGCTGAGCAGCTCAAGAAAAAAGCTGTTCAACATGCCAAGAAGGCTTTGGAATTAAACCCCAATAGCAAGGGTGATATCAACGTCATTAGTATCGGGTCGGACGGAGCTCTCTATGATTGGGATGCCCGAAACCATCATGAACTGATTGATTATTTTCAAAAAACTCTTAAGATTGCTCCTGAGAACAAACGGCTTTATTTCTACATTCTCGACAACTTGATTGCGGATGGTCGCTTGGATGAGGCAGAAACCTTTTTACAAGAATCCTATGAGCACAACCCAGATGTGCTAAATGCTTATTATCAGATTTTGATTGATGACCATCGCTATGGGTTTGCTCATGTGAAGGCAGAATATCAAGCCTACGCTGCACAACATGACGATGATTGGCGAGCCCTCTTTTCAGTTGCCAATAGCTTATCACAAAATGGTGCTTACGAGGAGGCTATAGAGGTTTGGGAGAAGGCTTACAAAGCTCAAGAAAAACCACGATTTACCGATTATCACGAGTCCATAGCCATCTGTTACCTACGTCTAAATGACAAGGCAAACGCCGTCAAGGCCTACCAAAAAGTATTAGATGTCTTACGAGACGATTGGGATTGTAAGTTTGGCTCCTATGTTGACCGTATCAAAGAAAAAATTGAACAGTTGGCGGAGTAAAAACCCTTTATCAGCAAGAGTAATGTTATTGTAGTATAACCAAAAAAAGCCTTTGAAATCTTGATTTCAAGGGCTTTTCTAAGTTTTAAATATTAAAGTGGGGCTTGCTGAATGTCCAATTTTTATTTTTAAATCGATTATATAGGTAAGTGTTCTGTGGTATAGTAAATGGTTTATTTGAAATGACGAAGTAATTTGCGGTATTAATAGTTGCTTCATTTAAGTATTTGATATTATCTGGAGTTAACTTGATAAACATAGTTTTAGCTTCATCAATTGAATTATCAATGAATTCAATAAAGCAATATTGAAGCGGTAACTTGTCGCTTTCCCTTTTCAACTTGGCTAACTTGACCTGCGTTACCTAGGTCACTTTGCTTTAAATTATACTTTTTTCTTAAACATTTGATACGAGTAGGTATTTCTTGTGAGTAATTTTCATCAAAAAATTTCATAGATAAGCCCCTATAAACATGGAAAAGTAGTAAAAATAGTTGTTATCCTAGTTGATTAAAAAAATCTCTGATTTCCTCATCTTTTATAAAATAATATATAATTTTCCCCTCTCTTCTAGTGTCCAAGATGTTTTGATTGGATAGTTTACGAAGATGGTGGGAGGCAGATGCCACACTGAGATTTAGTAAACAGGCTATATCGCAGACACAGAGTTCTTCAACAGCAAGGAGATAAAAGATGATATTTATCTGTTTATTATCGGTAAACTTTGATAAAATGCGAAGTGATTTTTGGACTTTTTCCTTTTCAAGGTAGTTCGTTGCGGTTGTAACATTTTGTTGATTTATAATATTCACTTGGCAGATACTATCTTTTTTCAAAATATTTTCTCCTAGCCTAACACAGTCCATAGCATGTCAAAACTGTTATTTTCAATCAGGATATATATCCCCAATCCTAAATAAACAACTGCAATAAACCATCTGCTATATTTTTCTAAAGTTTCTCCAACAGAAGGGACTTTTGCCAATTTTTGGGCAGAAAAAACCAAGAGATAAATCATGACTAGAAAGGTAAGTAAAGCCACTATCAAATTCGCTAAATTTAAGGTAGTAAAATATGGGACAAAGACACCAATATTGTCAGCACCACAACTTGCAAAAGTAATCATAGCGACTAGAAAAATCAGGTTTTTATTATCTTTGCGCAAACCTTCTTTGGCAATAGCTTCTCCATCAGAATCTCCTAAAAGCAAAACTTTGAGGCCTAGGAGAATTGGAATCAAACCGAGCAAACCTAAAATCTCTTTACTAGGAATATAATCTAAGACAAATGCAAAAAGCAAACTTAGCAATATTAGACTAACAGAGCCTAGAAATTGTCCTAAATAGATGTTAATGATGTCTTTTTTGCTTTTTCTTTTGGCAAAAAATAACATTAGGATAATAAGTAAGTCTACGGCTGTCCCAGAATACAGGATTATTGAAGTAACAACATTTTGAATCATAAAAAACCTCATTCAAATCTATTTTTGAATGTATTTTAACATTAAACTTTGTAGATGTCAACTTCAGCTCCACCAAAATATAGATAAGAAGTTAGTGTACCAAATATAAAAAGCCCTGCCATCGAAATGATAGCAGGGCTTAACTTCAATATCCAAATGATATATTCATCTAAAAAAGGTAGAGTTTTTATTGATTTGTAGTGCGATATAATGAGTTTCAAAAAATCAAAAATCGCTTAAAATCAATATTTTGACGTCTATTGACGTGTACTGAAACCCTATTTAACCTCAGTAAAGATGACGTGTTTACGTAATTTTGGTGAGTATTTTTTCAATTGAAGACGGTCTGGAGTGTTACGTTTGTTTTTTGAAGTAAGGTACAAGCGTTCACCAGATTCTTTGTGCTCAAGTGTAATATTTACGCGCATGGTATCTCCCTTCTATTATTTAGCTTCGTTAGCTTTAGCGATTTTACGTCCTTTGTAGTAACCTTTTAGGGATACACGGTGTGAACGTGAGTAATCACCAGTAGTTTCGTCAAATTGTACAGATGGAGCTGTCAATTTGTAGTGTGTACGACGTTTGTTTTTCTTCGCTTTTGACGTGTGACGTGCAGGAACTGCCATTTTTTCTTTCCTCCGATAATATGATATAAGTCTTGATTTTCATCAACTCAACTATGATAACACAAGTTTTTTGTAAAGTAAAGTTACTTGACAAACTTTTTTAAAAAATACTTGACAAATTATATATATATATATATATACACTAGAATAATAGTCATTTCATCATATTTGGAGGAAAAGTCGTGAAAACAATCGGAAAAATATTGCTTGACAAGGTGATAACTGTTATCTTAGTGATTGCTACTTTGGCAATTGGGTTCCTATGGTTCAAAAATGGTATTTTTGGTTTATTTGATGGTGTAACCAAAGAACAATATAGCTTTGTCATCAAGCGTTTTGAAAAAGAAAGCCAACTGGTAGTTGCTGGTGCAGATGTTGAAACAACAGCTAATCCTGTCTTTGAAAACAAGGCTCTTGAGTCTTGGCCTAATTGGACAAAGCCTATTACAAAAGTGCTTATAGGACGTGAATCTACTGTTGAATTGCCAATTAAAACAGAGTTTAAGTTGGAACTGGAAGGTTTAGGTGAAGAAGATATTACCATTTCTGGTAATGTGTTAACTTTTAATAAGCCGTTGACAGTTTATGTGGATTCGCAAACAGATGGTGAGATTAAGATTAAGTCTGCAAAAAGTGGCTTAGTTGATAAGGTTGTTGATGCGTTTACGGCTAGTAAAAAGTCACAAGAGTTTCTAGCTAAAGAAAGCAAAAAAGCTATTTATAAAACGTCAGAACACGTTTTAAATGATGAAGAGCGTCAAGAAAAAGTAGCCAAATTTGCTGGTGAATCCCTGGAAAACCTCATCAATTTAGGGGCTGAAAAGGAATTAGATGTTCAAATTGAGGTTAAGGATTTAGTTTTTGAGAATGTTGATAAATAACAGGGAGAGGGTAGATATGTACTGACCCCAAAGTTAGATTTTTTTGTCTAACTTTTGGAGTTCAGTTCAATATTATCTACTCCCTTTTTAATTTATTAATTGTATCTCCTAATGCCTCTATGCTTTTTTTGTGTTAAAATAGATAAAAAGATAGGAGAATAAGTGTATGAAATTACAAAAACCTAAGGGAACGCAGGATATTTTGCCACAAGATTCTGTGAAGTGGCAGTATTTAGAGCGTCAAGTTAGAGAGATTTTTAAAACTTACCGTTATGATGAGATCAGAACCCCCATGTTTGAACATTATGAAGTGATTAGTCGCTCGGTCGGTGATACGACAGATATTGTGACTAAGGAAATGTATGATTTTTATGACAAGGGAGAGCGCCATATCACCCTTCGTCCAGAAGGGACAGCTCCTGTGGTGCGTTCTTATGTCGAAAATAAGTTGTTTGCACCTGAAGTGCAAAAGCCTGTCAAACTTTATTATATGGGACCAATGTTTCGTTATGAGCGTCCACAGGCAGGACGCTTACGTCAGTTCCATCAGATAGGAGTTGAGTGTTTTGGCTCCGCTAATCCAGCGGTAGATGTTGAAACGATTGCCATGGCCAATCATTTCTTTACAGAGATTGGTATTACCAATGTGACCTTGCAATTAAACAGTCTTGGAAGTCCAGAGAGTCGTGCTGCTTACCGTCAGGCCTTGATTGATTATCTGACACCGATGAAGGAGCAGTTATCAAAAGATAGTCAGCGTCGCTTGGAAGAAAACCCTCTTCGTGTGCTTGATAGTAAAGAAAAAGAAGATAAAATAGCTGTCGAAAATGCACCATCCATCTTAGATTATCTTGATGATGCCAGTCAAGCACACTTTGCAGCAGTTCGTCAGATGTTGGAGCGCCTAGGTATTAACTATGTGATTAACACCAACATGGTACGTGGTTTAGACTACTATAACCACACGATTTTTGAGTTTGTCACAGAAATTGAGGGCAACGAGTTAACCATCTGTGCGGGTGGACGTTATGATAATCTTGTGTCTTACTTTGGAGGTCCAGAAACACCTGCCTTTGGTTTTGGTATGGGCTTTGAGCGTTTGCTTTTAGTGCTTGACAAACAAGGGGTGAGTCTTCCAGTTCAAGAGGACCTAGATGTCTATATTGCTGTTTTAGGAGAGGATGTGAATATCGAGGCACTTAGTTTGGTACAAGCTATTCGTCAGCAAGGTTTCTCCGTTGAACGTGACTACCTCAATCGTAAGATTAAAGCTCAGTTCAAGTCAGCAGATGCCTTTGGCGCACGTTTTGTAATCACTTTGGGCACAAGTGAAGTTGAAAGTAACCAAGTGACGGTCAAAAATAATCAGACACGTTCAGAAATCACAGTAAGCCTAGAGGAACTCAAATCTGATTTTGAAAAAGTTGTGACAAACATCGCTTGATTAAGGTTTAAAACATGAAAAAATTAGTTTAAAACTGCCCAAAGTGGCAGTTTTTTTGATAGAATAGAGTAGATATACATATACATAAAAATAATAGAGGAAAATGATATGAAACGTTCAATGTATGCTGGTCGTGTTCGTGCAGAACATATTGGTCAAGAAGTGACTCTTAAAGGTTGGGTTGGTCGCCGTCGTGACTTAGGAGGATTGATTTTTATTGACCTTCGTGACCGCGAAGGTGTGATGCAATTAGTGATTAACCCTGAGACAGTTTCAGCTGATGTGGTAGCTGTTGCGGAAGGTTTGCGTACAGAGTATGTTGTAGAAGTTACAGGATTGGTTGCAGCACGTGAACAAGTTAATCCAAATTTACCAACAGGTGAAGTCGAGTTACAAGTAACTAGTTTGACTGTTTTAAATACGGCTAAGACAACACCATTTGAAATCAAAGATGGTATTGAAGCTAACGATGACACACGTTTACGCTACCGTTATCTTGATTTACGCCGTCCAGAGATGCTTGATAATTTTAAATTGAGAGCTAAGGTGACGCATACCATTCGTAATTATCTTGACGGTTTGGAGTTTATTGATGTTGAGACACCGATGTTGACTAAGTCAACACCTGAAGGGGCGCGTGATTATCTAGTACCTAGCCGTGTCAACCAAGGTCAGTTCTATGCCTTGCCACAAAGTCCACAGATTACAAAACAATTGTTGATGAATGCTGGTTTTGACCGCTATTATCAAATTGTGAAATGTTTCCGTGATGAAGATTTACGTGGTGACCGTCAACCTGAGTTTACACAAGTTGACTTGGAAACGTCATTCTTGTCAGAAGTGGAAATTCAAGATATTGTGGAAGGTCTTTTGGCTAAAGTTGTCAAAGCGACTAAAGGATTTGACGTTACTTTGCCATTCCCGCGTATGGCTTATGATCATGCGATGAATGTCTATGGGTCAGATAAGCCTGACACGCGTTTTGATATGTTGTTACAAGACTTGACAGACGTTGTCAAGGGTGTTGACTTCAAAGTTTTCTCGGAAGCAGAGGTTGTCAAGGCTATTGTTGTCAAGGGTGAGGCAGATAAGTATTCCCGTAAAGACATTGATAAACTAACTGAGCAAGCTAAACAATTTGGTGCCAAAGGGTTAGCATGGATTAAGTATGTTGACAACAGCTTGACAGGACCTGTGGCTAAATTCTTGACAACTATTGAAGCTGATTTGGTAGCAAAACTAGCATTGTCTGAGAATGATTTAGTTCTCTTTATAGCTGATAGTTTAGAGGTTGCCAATAATACACTTGGAGCTTTACGTTTACGTATTGCCAAGGATCTTGACTTGATTGATCAAAGTAAATTTAATTTCCTTTGGATTGTTGATTGGCCAATGTTTGAGTGGTCAGAAGAGGAAGGTCGTTACATGAGTGCTCATCACCCGTTCACACAACCAACAGCAGACACGGTTGAGCATCTGACAGGTGATTTGAGCAAGGTTAGAGCCATTGCTTATGATATCGTCTTGAATGGTTACGAACTTGGTGGAGGCAGTTTGCGTATCAATCAAAAAGCGCTTCAAGAACAAATGCTAACAGCTCTTGGCTTTTCAACAGAAGATGCCTATGAGCAATTTGGTTTCTTACTGGAAGCTATGGACTACGGATTCCCGCCACATGGTGGTTTAGCAATTGGACTTGATCGTTTGGTGATGTTGTTAGCTGGGAAGGATAATATTCGTGAAGTCATTGCTTTTCCTAAAAACAATAAAGCAACCGATCCTATGACGCAGGCACCAAGTGTGGTTGCAGATAAACAGTTGGCTGAACTAGCCCTTAATATTGAGAAAAATGGTCAAGAAAACAACAACTAAAAAGAAGGTTAAATTTGTCCTTAACCGTTGGGCCAAAAAAATTGGTCTGTTTCAAACATTACAAAGCATTTCTAGAGAGAAGTATGCCGAGAAAATCTCGGCTTCTCTTTTGTATGGTCTGCTATCAAGTATAGCTGTCAACTTTTTCTTTCAACCGGGTCATGTTTATTCCAGTGGGGTTACCGGCTTAGCACAGGTTATTTCTGCGATTAGTTTACGTAGTTTTGGCGTTGAACTACCGATTGCTGCTGTTTTTTATGCCCTTAATGCGCCATTGCTTATTTTAGCTTGGTACACATTAGGACGTAAATTTACCATCTTTACTTTTATTACCGTAACAATGAGTACGATTTTTATCCAGTTTATGCCTAAGGTCACTTTGACAACCGATCCTCTCATCAATGCATTATTTGGAGGGTTAGTCTTGGGGTTAGGTGTTGGTTTTGGGTTTAAGTCTAATATCTCTAGTGGTGGTACAGATATCATTAGTTTAACAATTCGTCGTAAAACAGGAAGAGAAGTTGGGCAGATTTCCCTTATTGTCAATGCATTTATTATGTGCTTTGCGGGCTTTTTATTTGGTTGGCAATACGCATTGTACTCAATGATTACAATTTTTGTCTCCAGTCGGGTGACTGATGCAGTTTATACCAAACAAAAGAAAATGCAAGCGATGATTGTGACAGATATTCCTGATAAAGTAAGTCGCATGATTCATAATAAGTTGCATCGTGGTGTTACTCAAATCAATGAAGCTGAGGGCACATATCAACATGAGAAAAAAGCTGTTCTAATGACCATTATTACAAGGGCGGAATTTGCGGATTTTAAGTATTGGATTCAAAAGACGGATCCTAAGGCCTTTGTATCTGTTGCTGAAAATGTACAAATTATTGGGCGTTTTGTGGACGATGAGCGTTAACGATTGAGCAAGAAAGATGAGGGATTTGCATGCCAGAGACATATGACTTACAGTTAAGGAAGTTTATCTTAATTGCTTTGGGTGCGGCGATTTACGCTTTTGGTTTTGTAGTGTTTAAGTTGCCTAATAATATTGCTGAAAGTGGTATGGCTGGTGTGACCTTAATTTTACATGCGCTTTTTGGTGTTAATCCAGCGATAGCAGGTTATCTGATAAATTTTCCCTTAATTGTTTTAGGTGCCTTTATGTTTGGAAGAAAGGCTATGCTTTATACTATTTTTGGTACATTTAGTCTCTATTTCTTTGTTTGGGTTTTTCAACAGACAGGATTAATGATTGATCTGCAAGGAGATTATTTTGTCATTGCTATCCTAGCAGGATTGACAGGTGGTATAGGTGGTGGTATCGTTTTTAGAAATTCAGGTACCATCGGTGGTTCAGATATTATTGCTCGTCTGTTTGAAGAAAAATTTAGTATTCCTCTTGTTCAGGGTTTGTTAGGGATTGATATTATTGTTATGCTTCTATCTCTGACTTATGTCTCTATCCCGCAGATGATGTATGCTCTTGTTGCTAGTTTTATCTATAGTCAAGTAGTTGGATTGGTTCAACGAGGGGGGTATTCCGTAAGAGAATTACTTGTGATTACGAATCATTCAGATGAAATTGCTAGAGAGATTATGCAACAACTAGGACGCGGAGTAACTTATTTGCAAGGTAGTGGAGCGTATTCTGGGAATGACAAAAAAATACTATATGTGGTTCTCAATCCGAGTGAGATAAAGATGGCAAAATCACTTGTTATGTCGATTGATGATAAGGCATTTATATCTATTTCAACGGTTGATGAGATTGTTAGCCCGGAATTTGTGATTAAGCGTAGTAAATATAGACAGGTCAGTTAGGGAGTTGAGAGGAGACAAATAAGAGAATGAATCAACGAAAAAGAGCCAATTTATTTGATTTGATGATGATTGCATTAGGCACAGCTATTTATGCATTTGGTTTTGTGTATTTTAATATGGCAAACCATTTAGCTGAGGGTGGTGTTGCAGGGATAACTCTGATTATTAATCGTTTGACTGGATTTGATCCAGGTTATGCAACCTTATTATTAAATGTCCCGCTTTTTATTATGGGAGCTAAAATTTTAGGACGTAAAAGTTTAGTATTAAGTCTATATGGAACGGTTACGATGTCCTTTTTTATATGGTTGTGGCAACGTGTTCCACTAGTGATTAATATTAACAACGACCTCTTGATTGCAGCTTTATTGGCTGGTGTTTGTGCTGGTATTGGTAGCGGTATCGTCTTTAGATATGGTGGCACAACGGGAGGTACAGATATTATTGCTCGCATTACCGAAAAATTATTTGGATTTCAACTAGGGCAAGTGCTGTTGATTATGGATGTAATGGTTTTAACAGCCTCTTTATTTACCATTAGTATGCAACATGTGATGTATACCCTTATTGCAAGCTTTGTGTATAGTCAGATAGTGGCTATTATTGAAAATGGTGGTTACACTATTCGTGGTATGATTATTATTACAGATCGATCGCAAGAGATTGCTCAACGTATTATGACAGATATTAACAGAGGGGTTACTTATTTACAAGGTGAAGGAGCTTATTCTGGAACATCTAAAAAAGTTTTATATGTTGCCTTAACACCGGTAGATGTTCGTGATGTCAAAATAATGATTGAAGATATTGACCCTAGCGCTTTTGTATCCGTTATTAATGTTGATGAGGTTATTAGCCCTGATTTTGTGTTTGATCGTAAAGAACGTATGGCTTTAAAACAATAGTTTGACAGTTTATCGAAAGATTCGGTAATCAATGAAATATAGAAAACCTGGTTCAAAACGCTTAATGGACCAGGTTTTTTGTGTTATTCAGTTGTTTTATAGTTGATTGAAACAAAATCAGGACAAGAGAGACTTTGTAAAGCATTGGAATTCTACAATATTTTTCAAAGGGATTGTTATCTTATTCCTAACTCAATCCACTATAATGATTGTGAGGTCGTCTTAGATAGTCTAATCTTATCAAAAAACACCCCTCCTATTCGATTTTCCATCTAAACGGTAGGGGTGCTATTTGTTGTTGGACTGCTATATTGATTACATTTCGTTAGGAGCTTTAACGCCTAATAGAGCTAGAGATTCTTTGAGCACTGTAGCTGTTGCATAACATAGTGCGAGACGGCTTTCACGTTCAGGATTTTCGTCTAAGATACGTGTATGAGCGTAGTATTTATTGAAACTTTGAGCTAAGTTGATGGCAAATTTAGCAATGATTGATGGTTCAAAATTATCAGCACTACGTACAATCACGCGTGGGAAGTCTTGAATAAGTTTGATGATTTCCCAACTTTCAGCATCATTTAAACGGTATTCAGCATCCTTATCTGGTACAAAAGCAGCTTTTTTCAAAATGGATTGAATACGAGCATGAGCGTATTGTACATAAGGACCGGTTTCGCCTTCGAAGGAAACCATAGCCTCGAGGTCAAAGTCATAACCGTTGTTACGGTCTGTTTTTAGGTCATAGAACTTGATTGCACCAACACCTACAGCGTGAGCTACTTCTTCTTTATTGGCTAGGCTTGGGTTTTTAGCTTCAATTTGTGCTTGAGCACGGTTCACTGCTTCAGCAATAGTTGGCTCAAGAAGAATGATATTCCCCTTACGCGTTGATAATTTTTGACGATTTTTTGTAACCAGACCAAATGACACATGTGTCATATCATCGCTCCAAGCGTAATCCATTTCGCTTAATACAGCTTTTAATTGTCTGAAATGAGCAGACTGTTCTTGCCCAACGACATAGACAGCCTTGGCAAAATCATAGTTACGCTTACGGTAGAGAGCTGCTGCCAAGTCACGTGTGATGTAAAGTGTTGCACCATCTGATTTTTTGATAAGGGCTGGATGTTCGATACCGTGTTTTTCAAGGTTAACAACCAAGGCACCTTTTGATTCTTGAAGAAGGCCTTTTTCTTCTAGAATGGCAACAACTTCGTCCATTTTATCATTGTAAAAAGCTTCGCCGTTGTAACTATCAAAGTCAACTTCTAATTCTTTATAGATACGGTTAAATTCAACTAGACTCTCGTCACGGAACCATTGCCATAGCTCTAAGGCTTCTTTATCACCGTTTTCAAGTCTCAAGAACCAATCGCGTGCTTCGTCATCTAATTCAGGATGTTCTTTAGCTTCTTCGTTAATACGAACGTAGAGTTTGAGAAGCTCATCAATTGGATTAGCGATAACAGCCTGCTCATCCCCCCATTTTTTATAGGCAACGATAAGCATTCCGAATTGCTTGCCCCAGTCACCGAGATGGTTTATTTTAATAGTATTGTAGCCGACTTTTTTAAAGAGGTTCGAGAGGGCATCTCCAATAACTGTTGAACGTAAGTGTCCGATAGAAAACGGTTTGGCGATGTTTGGGCTTGACATGTCTATGACGATATTACGCCCTTCACCGATGTTTTGATTGGCATAGTTAGCTCCTTCAGAGATAACTTGATTTAAAATTGATTGAGAGATGCTTCCCTTATCCAAGAAAAAGTTGATGTAAGGACCAACAGCTACGACCTTTTCAAATCCTGATTGGTCTATTTTTGTAACAATATCAGTAGCAATAGCTTGCGGTGCTTTGCGAAGTGTTTTGGCAAGAGTAAAGACTGGGAAAGCAATATCTCCCATATCAGAATTTTTTGGTGTTTCAAGTAACTGAAGCACAGTGTCATGTTCAAGTTCAGGCGCTGCTTTGACAATACTGTCAGCTATCAATGCTTTATGATTCATAGAGGTCTCCTTAAAAGTATTTAATCATCTTATTCTAACATAAATCAAGTAAATATGGTACGGGTTCCTTAAAAAAATGATATAATATTCATATTTTTATTAAAAATGTATTATTTATCACTAAAAAAGAAGGGGGGCGCATATTGACTAAGTCGTTCAAAGCATCGTTGAGCGCTAGTGGCATCTTCGCAAATGATGAGACAGGTGTCGTCACCGCAGACAGTTGCTGTAATTTCTGGGATGTGCATCGAATCAAGGATTGAGCCGAATGATTGCGCGAGACCAGGTAAGGTTTTTAGAATAACTTGATGTTGTACAGGTCTAAGCATCACTAAGGCATCATCCATATAAAATCGAAGGCGATGTTCCCAACGGCTGGGAGTGATACTATGAATTTCGTAGTAGGCATCTTCTCCAGAGACTTTAATGAGATGTAAGTCCTTAATATCGCGAGATAGTGTAGCTTGTGTTACTGTAACGCCATTTTTAGATAGCAATTCTTGAAGTTCTTGCTGGGTTCTTATCTTGGCTTCTGAGATTAAAGAGAGGATAAGCTGATGTCGGGCTTCCTTTTTGTTCATACACAGTGACCTTTCTTAAGAGTTGGTGATTTAAGTTGTACTGATAATCAATGCAGTTTCATTATAGCATATTTTCACTGATAGAGAGGTCTATAGCCAGATTATATATGCTCTTTGCTCATCCGTTTTTGGTATTAGTGGAGATATCCTTGGATTATTGATATAATGGTAATAAGGGGGAAATCAAAATGTCAGATTTTATTGTTGACCAATCTTTTTGGACCTTATTTCCGGATGCTAAGATTGGTGTTGTTCTTTTGGAAGATTATCATGTTGATATGACCTTACAGAATGAACTCAACGCCTTTTTAGTTGAAAGTAATGAGCTAGCTAAAAAACATCTTGTGGCAGAACAATTTAGTGATAACGATGTTGTCAAAACATACAGACAAGCTTATCAGCAATTCAAAACCAAAAAGGGAGCTCGTTCAAGCATAGAGGCACTATTAAAACGGGTTAGCACTGATAAGCCTGTAGGTAGCATCAATCCCTTGGTTGACATTTATAATGGTGTTAGTTTGCGTTATGCTCTACCTGTCGGTGCAGAAGACAGAGACACTTTTGAAGGTGATCTTTACCTAACTGTAACAGATGGTGGTGATGACTTTTATCTGATTGGAGATGATCGCAACCAGCCGACTTTGGCGGGAGAGGTTTGCTACAAGGATGATAAAGGAGCGGTGTGCCGTTGTTTGAATTGGCGAGATGGTGAACGGACGATGATTACAGATACCACCCGAAATGCTTTTTTGGTCATTGAATTATTAGATAGCAGTCGTGAAACTGATTTAGAAAATGCGCTTGATATGATTGTGGCTAAGTCTGAGTATTATCTCTCGGCCAAAACATTTAAAACCATTCTCAGTAAGGATAATCCTAAACTGTCGCTTACGGTGTGATTGGACTTCTTATTTCAGAAAGGTGATTGAGGTAAGCATGATTAGTAGAGAAGATTATTTAATGATTCGCCAGATGGCTGACTTTAGTTATCTCCCCATAGATAGCTTTGATCGTCTTATGGCCTCAACTCATTTAAGAAAGGTGCCCAAAGACCACATCATCTTTTTTGAAGGAGATAAAAGAGATAAGTTATTTTTGATTAAATCGGGATATGTCAAGATTGAGGAGTTTGATGCTTCAGGATCTTTTCTATACACTGATTATGTCAAACATCAAACTATTTTTCCTTATGGCGGGATGTTTATTGATGAAAAGTACCATTTTTCAGCTATTGCAATGACTGATGTGGAGTACTTTTATTTCCCTACGGAATTATATGAGACTTATCTCACTCATAATAATCGTCAATTGAAACACTTAACAGAAAAACTATCTTGTTTATTACGTATCCACGAGATTAGGTTGCGTAACATGGTGACATCTAGCGCTTCAGAACGTGTGGTACAAGCCTTAGCCATTCTCTTATTTGATATTTGTGAAGATGATGTCCTCCCTTTTGCTATTACCAGTGTTGATATTGCCAAAATGAGTGGTACTACAAGAGAAACGGTAAGCCATGTTTTAAAAGATTTGAAAAAAGAAGGGGTTTTGGAGTTTAAGCATAAGACCTTGACCTATTTAAAAAAAGACTTTTTCTTGAAATATATGGAATAAATCCTTATTAGCTCCTCAGAAAAAGCAACAGTTCTTATGCCGTTGCTTTTTCTGAGGAGCTAATATATAATCTGAAATCTTGTTAGAAAGATTGTCTCATGGACAATAAATAAATTTGAAGACAAACCATATTGGTAAGATTGAGATAGTTTTATTGACGGTAACCATCTTTTTTGTCACTGAAAAGGATACAACCATCTTAAGATAGTATAAAAGCTATTCTAAAAAATTCTAACTTACAGTTATGATTTTAGATAGTTAACATTTTTCGTTTTTAGTGGTTCTGTTTAGTCTATGGTATCGAAATAAGTCGTATCCAAAACCGTTTAATCCAGACGTTGCGATTAGGTTCAAATCGCATATCTTCAAGTTTTCCTCCTAAAGCTAATATTGTATGTTCAGATGCTATATTGTCGTCATCACAAGTGATTAGTACTTTGGATATACCTAATAGTTTACAATAGCTTAAGGCGAGTGCAAGTTGTTCTTTACCGTAACCTTTTTTTCGATACTGTGGGTGAATCGAGTATCCAATATGACCTGAAAATTGATACAAAAAATCTTGGTTGATATCATGCCTAATATTCACGATGCCGATGAGGTCATTTGTTTCTGATAGGGTGAAAAACGTTGATGACGGTGACCGTCCTTCTGGAACGGTTTGTCTAGAGGATATTGTTTTGATATGTTCGAGCCAATCAGATAATTGAGAGTAAGTATCAAGTCTTGCGCCACCATAGATTGACTCTCCTTTGAAAGCTTTTTTAAACTGTAAGATATCCGACTGTGAACAGTCAGTTGGATGAACCAGTCTTAGTGCCATGATACTCTTTGTCTCCCATCATTTTGCCATCAATTATATCACAACAACTTTAAATTTGGTATAATACTAATAAGAGAATTTTTGAGAGGTTTTAGCCGATGAAAAAAATTTGTTTTGTCTGCTTGGGAAATATTTGCCGTAGCCCTATGGCTGAATTTGTCATGTCATCCTTACTAGAAGATAGAGATTGGATTGTGGAGAGTAGGGCAACATCGCGTTGGGAGCATGGGAATCCCATTCACCAGGGGACGCAAGCGATATTGAGAAAGTATCAGATTCCTTATCGTACTGATAAGACCTCTCAGCAGATTAGTCAAGCAGATTTAGATGATTTTGATTATATTTTGGCTATGGACAATCATAATTTAGATGATTTACGTCAGATAGCTAATGATGAACAAACAGAAAAGATTTTTTTATTTGGTGAAAAAAGTGTGCCAGATCCTTGGTATACAGGCGATTTTGAAGAGACCTATTCCTTAGTGACCAAGTTTTGTCAGGATTGGATAGCGCGTATTGAAGGGGTGGATAGATGATTAAATTACATCAAATCAAGTGGTCACGCTCTATGATTGAAGCTATTACAGTAGCTGTAGTCATCATTTTGGGGGCTATGGTCTTTCTTGTTTCTGTAAAACAGCAAGCCACATTGACTTATGATAACGGACAAATCGTTTATACCGGTGACGTTGTTAATCATCGTATGAACGGAAAAGGAAAACTAGTTTTTGCAAATGGTGATACCTATGAGGGAGACTTTAAAAACGGTACATTTAACGGGAAGGGGTTGTTTATTGCCTCAACAGGTTGGTCTTATGAGGGAGACTTTAAAAACGGCAAACCAGATGGACAAGGCAAATTGATTGCGAAGGATAAAAAAGTTTTTGAAGGTAAGTTTAAGCAGGGGATTTATCAAAAATGAGAATTAAGTGGTTATCTATTGTGCGTTTGATGGGGTTATTTTGGGTATTGGCTTACCATTTCTTCAAAAATCACTTTACAGGTGGTTTTATAGGTGTTGATATTTTATTTACCTTATCAGGTTTTTTAATCACAGCTAATTGGTTAGACGAATATGCGACAAAGGAAAGTATAGACTTGATTCGCTTTGGACAAAAACGACTATATCGTATTTTGCCGCCTTTGGTTCTGATGATATTAATAGTGATGCCATTCACCTTTTTAGTGAAGCGAGATTTTGTTGCAGGTATTGGTCTACAAATCACATCAGCTCTTGGATTTACAACTAATTTCTATGAAATGATGACAGGTGGCAATTATGAGAGCCAATTTGTGCCACATTTGTTTTTACATACATGGAGCTTAGCGGTTGAAATGCAATTTTATATTGTTTGGGGCTTGGTGGTCTGGCTTATTTCCAAGAAGAAAGCGACATCTAATGAGTTCAGAGGCTTTGTTTTTGTTGTTTCGGCTGCTTTATTCACGATGAGTTTTTTGACAATGTTCGTTCAAGCCTTTCTTGTCGACAATGTTTCTTTGATTTATTTCTCTCCGTTTACCAGAAGCTTTGCTTTCTTTTTAGGAAGTGTTGTGGCTACAGTATCAGGTATAAAAGATACGACAGGTCGTTTTCGACGTCATGTTGTCCTATTTGATATTAAAAAAGTACTTGCAGGCATATCCCTGGCATCTCTTTTCTTGGTGATTTTAGGAAAGTTCCTTGATTTCACACATTTATTTACGTATTTACTTGGTTTTTTACTAGCAAGTCTTGTCACATCTGTATTGCTATATGCTGTTAGACTACTTAGTGATCAGACACAAGAGATTGAAGAACCATTTATATTAACGGTTCTTGCTGATTTGAGTTATGGTATTTACCTATTCCATTGGCCTTTGTATATTATTTTTGGTCAGATAGCATCGAATAGTTTGGCAGTTGTTTTGACGTTGATTTTTTCAATTGTCTTTTCTGGCTTGTCTTACTATATCGTTGAACCAATTGTTGCTGGTAAGACACCGAATCTATTAGGTGTAACGGTTGATTTTAAGGATTATTACAAGTGGGCTTTAGGTGGTCTCGGTTTGTTGTTGGTGATTACCTTAGGGATCACAGTGACTGCCCCAAAAGTGGGGGCGTTTGAAACGGATTTGTTGGTTAGTTCGCTGAATCAAGCTGACAATCGTTTAGATAGGACCCATACTCTTTTGGCTGGCGATGCAAAAGCGGTCAGTGATGTCCAGATTATTGGTGATTCGGTAACCTTGAGAGCTTCTGCGGCTATTGAAGAAATGTTACCTGAAGCGCGACTGGATGCTGAGGTTAGCCGTGATTTCATAAAAGCCTACGAAATTTTTCACAATGACATAAAAAATGATAGTTTATCAAAAACAGTAGTTTTGGCAGTTGGTGTTAATTCTGTCTATAATTACGAAAAAGATTTGGAGAATTTTATATCTGACCTGCCGAAAGGTGCTAGGTTAGTCATTGTAACGCCATATAATTCTGGTGATGGGAGAGTGCCAGAATTACGAAACTATGAAGTTGAGTTAGCAAAAAAATATAGTTATATTACGGTTGCTGATTGGTATAAAACGTCTTTAGCTAATCCAAAAATTTGGGCTGGGACTGATGGTGTTCATTTCTCGGAAGCAACACCTGATGGTGCGCGATTGTATGCAGAGACAATTCAAAAAGCCATCAAAAAGGCTTCTAAGCAGCCTGCAAAAGGTGAAAAATCAAGCAAAAAATAGGGGGTGTTATGATTGTGAGCGTCTTTGAAAGACGCTCCTGTCCCCTATATCTTTGTTTGATTTTATCAGAAACAAAAAGAAAACGCTTACAAATAAAAGTGAATATTCGTTTTAAACTTTGAAATAATCTGTAAAATGTACATTATTGACATAAAAATCAAAAATGAAAATCGACCTTATCGCTTGATATATAGGCTTTTTCAGAGAAATGAAAAATTTTCTCAAAAAAACATTGTGAAATCATTTACAAATGAAAAAAAGTAGGTTATAATAAAAGAGTAAAAAATTTGTGAAACCTTTAACAAAAAGGTTGCAATGGAGGAAAATATGGCTGAAAAGAAAGTAAGCGTAGAAGATAAAGTGCTAGAAGCTCAGCTTCATGTTAATGGTCTTGTTCAAAAAGGATTGGTAGCTCTTGAAGAGTTCCGTAAATTAAATCAAGAACAAGTTGACTATATCGTTGCAAAAGCTTCAGTAGCTGCTTTGGACCAGCATGGAGAATTGGCTAAGCATGCCTACGAAGAAACAGGTCGTGGTGTCTTTGAAGATAAGGCAACTAAAAACCTCTTTGCCTGTGAGCATGTTGTGAATAACATGCGTCATACAAAGACAGTAGGTATTATTGAAGAAGACGATGTGACTGGTTTGACGCTTATTGCTGAACCTGTTGGTGTTATCTGTGGTATCACACCGACAACGAACCCAACATCAACAGCTATTTTCAAAGCGTTGATTTCGTTGAAAACACGTAACCCAATCGTCTTTGCTTTCCACCCTTCTGCTCAAGAAAGTTCAGCCCATGCTGCGAAAATCGTTTATGATGCAGCTGTAGCAGCGGGGGCACCAAAAGACTGTATCCAATGGATTACTAAGCCGTCAATGGAAGCAACTTCAGCTCTTATGAAACACGAAGGTATCGCGACTATCTTGGCGACAGGTGGTAATGCCATGGTTCGTGCCGCATATTCATGTGGTAAACCAGCTCTAGGTGTAGGTGCAGGTAACGTACCAGCTTATGTTGAAAAATCAGCTAACGTCCGTCAAGCAGTTCATGATATTGTTATGTCTAAATCATTTGACAACGGTATGGTGTGTGCGTCTGAGCAAGCTGTTATCATCGATAAGGAAATCTATGATGAGTTTGTAACAGAATTTAAGACATATCATACATACTTCTTAAACAAAAAAGAAAAAGCTTTGCTTGAAGAGTTTTGTTTCGGTGTTAAGGCAAACAGTAAGAACTGTGCAGATGCTAAGTTAAATGCAGATATTGTAGGTCGCCCAGCGGCTTGGATTGCAGAGCAAGCAGGCTTTACAGTTCCAGAAGGAACAAATATTCTTGCGGCTGAAGTATCAGAAGTTGGTATCAGTGAACCTCTCACACGTGAGAAATTATCTCCAATCATTGCAGTTTTGAAATCAGAATCACGTGAAGACGGTTTAGAAAAAGCACGTCAAATGGTTGAGTTTGATGGCTTGGGACACTCTGCTGCCATCCACACAGAAGATACTGAATTAGCTAAAGACTTTGGTAAATTAGTTCGTGCGATCCGTGTTATTTGGAACTCTCCTTCTACGTTTGGTGGTATCGGTGATGTTTACAACTCATTCTTGCCATCGTTGACACTTGGTTGTGGCTCTTATGGACGTAACTCTATCGGAGATAACGTTAGCGCCCTAAATCTCTTGAACATCAAAAAAGTAGGAAGACGTAGAAATAATATGCAATGGTTTAAAGTTCCTTCAAAAACATACTTTGAACGTGATTCAATTCAATACCTTCAAAAATGTCGTGACGTTGAACGTGTTATGATTGTTACAGACCCATCAATGGTCGAATTAGGATTCTTGGATCGTATCCTTGAGCAACTCCACCTTCGTCGTAACAATGTGGTTTACCAAATCTTTGCAGATGTTGAACCAGATCCAGATATCACAACAGTTTACAAAGGAACTGAGATGATGCGTACGTTCCAACCAGATACCATCATTGCACTTGGTGGTGGTTCTCCAATGGATGCTGCTAAAGTAATGTGGCTCTTCTATGAACAACCAGAAGCAGACTTTAAAGATCTTGTTCAGAAGTTCATGGATATCCGTAAACGTGCCTTCAAGTTCCCAGAACTAGGTAAGAAAACGAAGTTTATTGCTATCCCAACAACATCAGGTACAGGTTCAGAAGTGACACCGTTTGCGGTTATTTCTGATAAAGCTAATAACCGTAAATACCCTATCGCTGACTACTCATTAACACCAACTGTGGCTATCGTTGACCCAGCTCTTGTTATGACTGTCCCAGCACATGTTACAGCTGATACAGGTATGGACGTGTTGACACATGCGACAGAAGCTTATGTTTCAACAGTTGCTAACGACTTTACAGATGGTTTAGCCCTTCAAGCTATCAAGCTTGTCTTTGAAAACCTTGAAAGCTCTGTTAAGAATGCAGATTTCCACTCACGTGAGAAAATGCATAACGCGTCAACAATTGCTGGTATGGCTTTTGCGAATGCCTTCTTGGGAATTTCTCACTCAATGGCACATAAGATTGGTGGTATTTTCCACACTGTTCACGGTCGTACAAATGCCATTCTCTTGCCATATGTTATCCGTTATAACGGTACACGCCCAGCTAAGACAGCAACATGGCCTAAGTACAACTATTACAGAGCTGATGAGAAATATCAAGATATCGCTAAAATGCTTGGATTACCAGCGTCAACACCTGAAGAAGGTGTAGCATCATATGCACAAGCAGTGTATGAACTTGGTGAACGTATCGGTATTAAGATGAGCATCGGTGCACAAGGTGTGGACGAGGCAGAATACATGGCTCGTGCTGAAGAAATGGCATATCTTGCTTATGAAGATCAATGTACACCAGCGAACCCACGTCTAGCTCTTGTTAGTCATATGAAAGAAATTATTGAAGATGCTTACTATGGCTATAAAGAACGTCCAGGGCGTTTGAAATAAGCCTTCCATTGCAGATCGAGACAATGTCTCGGTCTTTTTTGATATCACAAAAGAAACCGAAGTTTTACCTCTAAATTATGATATGATAGAACAAGTACAAAAGAGATGAGACAGAGCTATACTTGTCTCATGCTTTAAAAAGAATACTGAAAAGGAGTATTGGTGTATTATAATAAGATAAAACAGGTGGTTGTGCCTCTTTTAGGAGAGCAACTCTTACAAATGTTGATGGGAAGTGTTGATCATTACTTTTTGGCTTATTTGGGGTTGAGTTATTTATCCGGTGTTTCGGTTGCTAATCATGTTATTACGATTTATCAATCAATTTTTTTAGCCTTTAGTTCAGCGATTGTGAGTCATATCTCCTCAAAACAGGCCAAAGCTAGTGAAAATTCAGTTTTGTCAGAAGTTATGAGTTTAACTATTGTCATAGGTCTGGTTTTTGGCGTGTTTTCGGTGATAGGTGCAAAGCCATTGATGTTGGTGACAGGAGTTGATCAAACGGTGGCTAGTATAGGTAGTCGCTATTTGCAGTTGGTTGGTGGTTCTATCGTATTTTTAGGCTTAATGACTTCATTGGGAACTTATTTACGTGTACAGGGGGACTATAATTATCCAGTAAAAGTTAGTTTAATCGCTAATGGGCTAAACATTCTATTATCTGGACTATCCATCTATGTTTGGCAATTTGGTTTAGTGGGTGTTGCTGTATCCACGGTTGTGTCTCGATTGATTGCAGTGTGTTTTTTATTGAAACGTTTGGGAATGGATGGTATCAATTATTCATTAGGGATCAAATGGTCACCTAGTCTTGTTCGTTTAGCTTTGCCGGCAACATTTGAACGCTTAACCATGCGTGTAGGTGATTTGATTATGGTCATGTTATTAGCGACATTTGGCACGAAGGCTTTAGCTGGTAATGCTATTGGTGAGACGATAATGCAGTTTAACTATATGTTTGGTTTCTCTGTTTCAACAGCGATTGTGATACTGACAGCACAAGTGAAAACGGATCTTGGGCAGCGGAAAAAATTGTTACAAGAATCTTATGCGCTAATGTTACTCTGTATGTTTGTGGTAGGACTCTTCATTGTTGTCACTAGGAGTATATGGATAGGGCTTTTTACTAAAGATGTTGAGGTTCATGATATATCATCGCTCCTCATGTTAATGTCTTTGTTTGGCATTCCGATGACAGCAGGCACCTTAACACTGACGGCTTATTCACAAGGACTAGGAGATACAAAGACACCTTTTTTTGCAACTAGTATAGGGATGTGGTTGGTCAGGCTAGGTGTAGGCTTTGTTTTAGCTATCGGTTTTCAATTGGGGATTTTTGCCCTTTATTTGAGCACACTATTGGATAATTTGTTCAGAAGTTTGTTTATGTGTGTAGTGCTGTCTAGAACTTCAAAAGAATCCTAGCTAGCATTTTGAATGCACTTCGAAAAAATCTAGTGTAAGTATTGTAAATTTCTAAATTGCTGAGTCGCCGTAATGCCCTTTATACGTTTTGGATGTTAAAAATAAAGCCACAAACTGTTTTATCGGAGTAGTATTCACTAACGAATATTATAATCGGTTTGATTAGATACTGTCACAAATTTATTAAGGTTTAAAAAAAGTTAAATAAATTGCGTTAAAATCCTTGCATAACTTCACTAGATTTGTTAAACTATTCTAGTGCCGTTTAAAACGGCCTTAGCTTTGATGCAAGAGGTTGCGACACGCTCGGTTGCATTGCCACGCAACAGGTGTTGGTTTTCTTGTGGAGCTAGCCTATTATGTTAAATAGACGAAAAGGAGAAAAGATGGCAAACAAAAAAATCCGTATCCGTTTAAAAGCGTACGAGCACCGTACACTTGACACAGCGGCAGAAAAAATCGTAGAAACTGCTACTCGCACAGGTGCGACAGTTGCTGGACCAGTTCCACTTCCAACTGAACGTAGCCTCTACACAATCATTCGTGCGACTCACAAGTATAAAGACTCTCGTGAGCAATTCGAAATGCGTACACACAAACGTTTGATCGACATCATCAACCCAACTCAAAAAACAGTTGACGCTTTGATGAAACTTGACTTACCAAGTGGTGTAAATGTTGAAATCAAACTTTAATTGATTTCAAGAGCATAAAAAACGCTCGTAAAAAACTTTTTTGAGCATAAAAAACGCTCATTAAAAACTTTTTGAATAAAATAAGTAAAGGAAATATTTTCTCATGACAAAAGGAATCTTAGGGAAAAAAGTGGGAATGACTCAAATCTTCACTGAATCTGGTGAATTCATCCCTGTGACAGTTATTGAAGCAACTCCAAACGTTGTTCTTCAAGTTAAAACTGTTGAGACTGATGGATATGCAGCAGTTCAAGTTGGTTTTGATGACAAACGTGAAGTATTGAGCAACAAACCTGCCAAAGGCCATGTAGCTAAAGCTAACACAGCTCCTAAGCGCTTCATTCGTGAATTCAAAAACATTGAAGGCTTGGAAGTTGGACAAGAAATTACAGTTGATACTTTCGCAGCTGGTGATGTTGTTGACGTCACAGGTACTTCTAAAGGTAAAGGTTTCCAAGGTGTTATCAAACGCCATGGTCAATCACGTGGTCCTATGGCTCACGGTTCACGTTACCACCGTCGTCCAGGTTCAATGGGACCTGTTGCGCCAAACCGTGTATTCAAAGGTAAAAACTTGGCAGGACGTATGGGCGGTAACCGTGTAACAATTCAAAACCTTGAAGTTGTACAAGTTATCCCAGAGAAAAACGTTATTCTTATCAAAGGTAACGTACCAGGTGCTAAGAAGTCTCTTATCACTATCAAATCAGCAGTTAAAGCTGCTAAATAATAAGGAAAGGGGAAATCAGTTAACATGGCAAACGTAAAACTATTTGACCAAACTGGTAAAGAACTTAGCGAAGTTGTTCTTAACGACGCTATCTTCGGTATCGAACCAAACGAATCAGTAGTATTTGATGTTGTAATTAGTCAACGCGCTAGCCTTCGCCAAGGTACGCATGCGGTCAAAAACCGTTCTGCAGTAAGTGGTGGCGGACGCAAACCATGGCGTCAAAAAGGAACTGGACGTGCTCGTCAAGGTTCTATCCGTTCACCTCAATGGCGTGGTGGTGGAATTGTCTTCGGACCAACTCCACGTTCATACGGCTACAAACTTCCACAAAAAGTTCGTCGCCTAGCGTTGAAATCAGTTTACTCAGCAAAAGTAGCTGAAGAAAAATTTGTAGCTGTAGATGCTCTTTCATTTGCAGCACCAAAAACTGCTGAATTTGCAAAAGTTCTTGCGGCACTTAGCATCGATACAAAAGTACTTGTCCTTGTTGAAGAAGGAAACACATTCGCTGAATTGTCAGCACGTAACCTTCCAAACGTAACAGTTGCTACAGCAACAACTGCAAGTGTTCTTGATATCGTTAACGCAGACAAACTTCTTGTTACAAAAGAAGCAATCTCTAAAATCGAGGAGGTTCTTGCATAATGAATTTGTATGACGTGATTAAAAAGCCAATTATCACTGAAAAGTCAATGGTTGCCCTTGAAGCTGGCAAGTACACTTTCGAAGTTGATACTCGTGCACACAAATTATTGATTAAACAAGCCGTTGAAGCTGCATTTGACGGTGTTAAAGTTGCAAGTGTTAGCACTGTAACAGTAAAACCAAAACAAAAACGTGTTGGTCGTTACGTTGGTTACACAAGCAAAGTTAAAAAAGCTATCGTAACATTGACAGCTGATTCAAAAGCAATCGAGTTGTTTGCTGCTGAAGCTGAATAATCTAAGGAGGAAATAACGTGGGTATTAAAGTTTATAAACCAACGACAAATGGCCGTCGTAATATGACTTCTTTGGATTTTGCTGAAATCACTACAAGCAAACCTGAGAAATCATTGCTTGTTTCGCTTAAAAGCAAAGCTGGTCGTAACAACAACGGTCGTATCACTGTTCGTCACCAAGGTGGTGGACATAAACGTCATTACCGTTTAGTTGACTTCAAACGTAACAAAGACAACGTTGAAGCAATCGTTAAGACAATCGAATACGATCCAAACCGTTCAGCTAACATCGCTCTTGTACACTACACAGATGGTGTTAAAGCATATATCATCGCTCCTAAAGGTCTTGAAGTTGGTCAACGTATCGTTTCAGGTCCAGAAGCAGATATCAAAGTTGGTAACGCATTGCCACTAGCAAACATCCCAGTCGGTACAGTTATCCACAACATTGAGTTAAAACCAGGTCGTGGTGGAGAACTTGTTCGTGCTGCTGGAACTTCTGCTCAAGTATTGGGTTCAGAAGGTAAGTACGTACTTGTTCGTCTTCAATCAGGCGAAGTTCGTATGATTCTTGGCACTTGCCGTGCAACTGTTGGTACAGTTGGTAACGGTGAACATTCACTTGTTAACTATGGTAAAGCTGGTCGCAGCCGTTGGAGAGGTATTCGTCCAACAGTTCGTGGTTCTGTAATGAACCCTAACGATCACCCACACGGTGGTGGTGAAGGTAAAGCACCAGTTGGTCGTAAAGCACCATCTACACCATGGGGTAAACCAGCACTTGGTCTTAAAACTCGTGATAAGAAAGCTAAATCAAACAAACTTATTGTACGTCGTCGTAACCAAAAATAATAAGTATTGTTAGATATCCGCCAGCTCGGTAGCGTCGTTTAACGTCGCAAGCCGTTGTGGTACATATTTTAAAGGAGAAATTAAAAAATGGGACGCAGTCTTAAAAAAGGGCCTTTCGTCGATGAGCATTTAATGAAAAAAGTTGAAGCTCAAGCTAATGACGAAAAGAAAAAAGTTATCAAAACTTGGTCACGTCGTTCAACGATTTTCCCAAGTTTCATCGGTTATACAATCGCAGTTTATGATGGACGTAAACACGTACCTGTTTACATTCAAGAAGACATGGTAGGTCACAAACTTGGTGAATTTGCACCAACTCGTACTTACAAAGGTCACGCAGCTGACGATAAGAAAACACGTCGTAAATAATAAGAGGAGGACACTATGGCAGAAATTACTTCAGCTAAAGCAATGGCTCGTACAGTCCGTGTTTCACCTCGTAAAACACGTCTTGTACTTGATCTTATCCGTGGAAAAAAGGTTGCTGACGCTATCGCAATCTTAAAGTTCACACCAAACAAAGCTGCAACAGTGATTGAAAAAGTTCTTAACTCAGCAATCGCAAACGCTGAAAACAACTTTGGTTTGGAAAAAGCAAACTTGGTAGTATCTGAAACATTCGCTAACGAAGGACCAACAATGAAACGTTTCCGTCCACGTGCGAAAGGTTCAGCTTCACCAATTAACAAACGTACGACTCATATCACAGTAGTCGTTTCAGAAAAATAAGGAGGTAAAAACGTGGGTCAAAAAGTACATCCAATTGGTATGCGTGTCGGGATCATCCGTGACTGGGATTCAAAATGGTATGCTGAAAAAGAATACGCGGATTACCTTCATGAAGATCTTGCTATCCGCAAATTTATTCAAAAAGAATTGGCTGATGCTTCAGTTTCAACAATTGAAATTGAGCGCGCAGTAAATAAAGTAATCGTTTCACTTCACACTGCAAAACCTGGTATGGTTATCGGTAAAGGTGGTGCAAACGTTGATACTCTTCGTGCTAAACTTAACAAGTTGACAGGAAAACAAGTACACATCAACATCGTTGAAATCAAACAACCAGATCTTGATGCTCACCTTGTGGGTGAAACAATTGCTCGCCAACTTGAGCAACGTGTTGCTTTCCGTCGTGCACAAAAACAAGCTATCCAACGTACAATGCGTGCAGGAGCTAAAGGAATCAAAACTCAGGTTTCAGGCCGTTTGAACGGTGCAGATATTGCCCGTGCTGAAGGTTACTCTGAAGGAACTGTTCCGCTTCATACCTTGCGTGCAGATATTGACTATGCTTGGGAAGAAGCTGATACAACTTACGGTAAACTAGGTGTTAAAGTTTGGATCTACCGTGGTGAAGTTCTACCAGCTCGTAAAAACACTAAAGGAGGCAAATAACAAATGTTAGTACCTAAACGTGTTAAACACCGCCGTGAGTTCCGTGGAAAAATGCGTGGTGAAGCAAAAGGTGGAAAACAAGTAGACTTCGGAGAATTTGGTCTTCAAGCTACAACTAGCTCATGGATCACTAACCGCCAAATCGAAGCTGCCCGTATCGCTATGACGCGTTACATGAAACGTGGTGGTAAAGTTTGGATTAAGATTTTCCCACACAAATCATACACCGCTAAAGCTATCGGGGTACGTATGGGATCTGGTAAAGGTGCTCCAGAAGGTTGGGTTGCACCAGTAAAACGTGGCAAAGTGATGTTTGAAGTTGCTGGGGTTTCAGAAGAAATCGCACGTGAAGCACTTCGTCTTGCAAGTCACAAATTACCAGTTAAATGCAAATTCGTAAAACGTGAAGCAGAATAAGGAGAAGGCATGAAACTACAAGAAATTAAAGATTTTGTTAAAGAGCTTCGTGGCTTGTCTCAAGAAGAGCTTGCTAAAAAAGAAAACGAACTCAAAAAAGAATTGTTTGATCTTCGTTTCCAAGCAGCAACAGGTCAACTTGATCAAACTGCTCGTTTAAACGAAGTTAAAAAACAAATTGCACGTGTTAAAACTGTGCAATCTGAATTGAAATAATAGATTGGGAAAGGAGAAATTTCAATGGAACGCAATAATCGTAAAGTTCTAGTTGGACGCGTTGTGTCTGACAAAATGGATAAAACAATCACTGTTGTAGTTGAAACAAAACGTAACCACCCAGTCTATGGTAAACGTATCAACTATTCTAAAAAATACAAGGCACATGACGAAAACAACGTTGCTAAAGAAGGCGACATCGTTCGTATCATGGAAACTCGCCCACTGTCAGCTACAAAACGCTTCCGTCTTGTAGAAGTGGTTGAAGAAGCTGTTATTATCTAAGAAACCTGAAAGGAGAAAATTGAAATGATTCAACAAGAGTCTCGTTTGAAAGTTGCAGATAACAGTGGTGCACGTGAAATCTTGACTATCAAAGTACTTGGTGGTTCAGGACGTAAATTCGCTAACATCGGTGATGTTATCGTTGCTTCTGTAAAACAAGCTACTCCTGGTGGTACTGTTAAGAAAGGTGACGTTGTTAAAGCTGTTATCGTTCGTACCAAAACAGGTGCTCGTCGTCCAGATGGTTCATACATCAAATTCGACGAGAATGCGGCAGTTATCATCCGTGATGATAAAACACCTCGTGGAACTCGTATCTTCGGTCCAGTTGCTCGCGAATTGCGTGAGGGTGGCTACATGAAGATTGTTTCACTTGCCCCAGAAGTACTATAATAAAAAAACAAACCAGTCCCCTAGGATTTTCCTAGGGTGCCCTTAGGGCGTAAGAAAAAATAGGAGTAAACTCAAATGTTTGTAAAAAAAGGCGATAAAGTTCGTGTTATTGCTGGTAAAGACAAAGGCGTAGAAGCAGTTGTTTTGACAGCATTACCAAAAGTAAATAAAGTTGTTGTTGAGGGTGTTGCCCTTGTTAAAAAACATCAACGTCCAAACAGCGATAACCCTCAAGGAGCTATCGTTGAAAAAGAAGCAGCTATCCACGTTTCAAACGTTCAAGTATTGGACAAAAATGGTGTAGCTGGTCGTGTTGGTTATAAGTTTGTTGACGGCAAGAAAGTTCGTTACAACAAAAAATCAGGCGAAATCCTTGATTAATCACGAAGGAAAGGAGAAGTATAATGGCAAATCGCTTAAAAGAAAAATATCTTAAAGAAGTAGTTCCTGCATTGACAGAACAATTCAACTATTCATCTGTTATGGCTGTGCCTAAAGTTGAGAAAATCGTTCTTAACATGGGTGTTGGTGATGCAGTATCAAATGCTAAAAACCTTGAAAAAGCAGCTGCTGAATTAGCACTTATTTCAGGACAAAAACCACTTATTACTAAAGCTAAGAAATCAATCGCCGGCTTCCGTCTTCGTGAAGGTGTAGCGATCGGTGCGAAAGTAACCCTTCGTGGTGAACGCATGTACGAATTCTTAGACAAATTGGTTTCAGTATCACTTCCACGTGTACGTGACTTCCACGGAGTACCAACAAAGTCATTTGATGGTCGTGGTAACTACACACTTGGTGTAAAAGAACAATTAATCTTCCCTGAAATCAATTTCGACGATGTTGATAAAGTTCGCGGTCTTGATATCGTTATCGTTACAACTGCTAACACTGATGAAGAATCACGTGCATTGCTTACAGGCCTTGGTATGCCTTTTGCAAAATAATATGGAGGTAACTATTAATGGCTAAAAAATCAATGATCGCTAAGAACAAACGTCCTGCGAAGTTCTCTACACAAGCATACACTCGTTGTGAACGTTGTGGACGTCCACACTCAGTTTACCGTAAGTTTAAACTTTGCCGTGTTTGCTTCCGTGATTTAGCTTACAAAGGTCAAATCCCTGGTATTACTAAGGCTTCTTGGTAATCCACGACATTAACTAGCAAGTGAATATTCAAACTACTAGTAAGAGGAGAAAATAAAAATGGTAATGACTGATCCAATTGCAGACTTTTTAACACGTATTCGTAACGCTAACCAAGCAAAACACGAAGTACTTGAAGTACCTGCATCAAACATCAAAAAAGGGATTGCTGAAATCCTTAAACGCGAAGGTTTCGTGAAGAATGTTGAAGTTATCGAAGATGACAAACAGGGTATCATCCGTGTGTTCCTTAAATACGGACAAAACGGTGAGCGTGTTATCACTAACTTGAAACGTATTTCAAAACCAGGTCTTCGTGTTTATTCAAAACGTGATGATATTCCTAAAGTTCTTAACGGACTTGGAATTGCAATCATTTCAACATCAGAAGGTCTTTTGACAGATAAAGAAGCTCGTCAAAAGAACGTTGGTGGAGAAGTACTTGCTTACGTTTGGTAATAAGCTCAGTTTTAATTGCAAAAGCATTTAAATACTGTTCCCCGTGAAAACTAGTCGGAATCGGCTTGATAATCTAACAGGAGAAAAATAGAATGTCACGTATTGGTAATAAAGTTATCAACTTGCCAGCAGGTGTTGAAATCCTCAACAACGATGGCGTAGTTACAGTAAAAGGACCTAAAGGTGAATTAACTCGTGAATTCAACAAGAACATTGAAATTCGTGTTGAAGGTACAGAAGTAACTCTTCACCGTCCAAATGACTCAAAAGAAATGAAAACAATTCATGGTACAACTCGTGCGAACTTGAACAACATGGTTGTTGGTGTTTCTGAAGGGTTCAAAAAAGACCTTGAGTTGAAGGGTGTCGGTTACCGTGCACAACTTCAAGGTACAAAACTTGTTCTTTCATTAGGTAAATCACACCAAGATGAAGTTGAAGCACCTGCAGGTATTACTTTTGAGCTTGCTAACCCAACTTCAATCTCAGTATCAGGTATCAATAAAGAAGTTGTTGGTCAAACAGCAGCTTACATCCGTAGCCTTCGTGCTCCAGAGCCATATAAAGGTAAAGGTATCCGTTACGTTGGTGAATTTGTTCGCCGTAAAGAAGGTAAAACAGGTAAATAATCGATTATATAGCCTATTAGTTCAACTAAAAGCTATACTAATTAGTCCACTTGTCAATGGACAAATTGTTATAAATTAAGAGGTGAAAATTGTGATTTCGAAACCAGATAAAAACAAAACCCGCCAAAAACGCCACCGTCGCGTTCGCGGAAAACTCTCTGGAACTGCTGATCGCCCACGTTTGAACGTTTTCCGTTCTAATACAGGCATCTACGCTCAAGTAATTGATGACGTAGCGGGTGTAACGCTCGCAAGCGCTTCTACACTTGACAAAGAAGTTTCAAAAGGAACTAAAACTGAACAAGCCGTTGCTGTCGGTAAACTCGTTGCTGAACGCGCAGTAGCTAAAGGTATTTCTGAAGTGGTGTTTGACCGCGGTGGATATCTCTATCACGGACGTGTTAAAGCTTTGGCTGAAGCAGCTCGTGAAAACGGATTGAAATTCTAATAGGGAGGACACTTAATAATGGCATTTAAAGATAATGCAGTAGAACTTGAAGAACGCGTTGTTGCGATTAACCGCGTTACCAAAGTTGTAAAAGGTGGACGTCGTCTTCGCTTTGCTGCTCTTGTAGTTGTTGGTGATCGTAATGGTCGTGTAGGATTTGGTACTGGTAAAGCTCAAGAAGTTCCAGATGCAATCCGTAAAGCGATTGATGATGCTAAGAAAAACTTGATTGAAGTACCTATGGTAGGAACTACTATTCCTCATGAAGTTTATTCTGAATTTGGTGGTGCCCGCGTATTGCTTAAACCAGCCGTAGAAGGTTCTGGGGTTGCTGCAGGTGGTTCAGTTCGTGCTGTCATTGAATTGGCAGGTATCGCTGATATTACATCAAAATCACTTGGTTCAAACACACCAATCAACATCGTTCGTGCAACTGTTGAAGGTTTGAAACAATTAAAACGTGCAGAAGAAGTAGCTGCCCTTCGTGGTATCTCAGTTTCTGACTTAGCTTAAGAAAGGAGATTATAATGGCTCAAATTAAAATTACTTTGACTAAGTCTCCAATCGGACGCATCCCAGCACAACGTAAAACAGTTGTTGCTCTTGGACTTGGTAAATTACATAGCTCAGTTGTTAAAGAAGCAACTCCAGCTATTCTTGGAATGGTCAACGCAGTTTCTCATTTAGTAACTGTCGAAGACGTTAAATAATCAAATACAAGAAACAGAGTTTGGGACGTTACTGTTCCAAACTCTATCTTGCAATCATCGTATAGGCGAGTTTCTAGCATGAGTCCTTACCCATGTTAGAGGCGCTAGCATTTTACAAAATAAGGAGAAAATAAATGAAACTTCATGAATTAAAACCTGCTGAAGGTTCTCGTAAAGTCCGCAACCGTGTTGGTCGTGGTACATCATCTGGTAACGGTAAAACATCTGGCCGTGGTCAAAAAGGTCAAAAAGCACGTAGCGGTGGCGGAGTTCGCCCAGGTTTTGAAGGTGGACAAACACCATTGTTCCGTCGTCTTCCAAAACGTGGCTTTACAAACATCAATGCTAAAGAATACGCACTTGTAAACCTTGATGCTTTGAACGTGTTCGAAGATGGTACAGAAGTAACACCAGTTGTTCTTGTTGAAGCTGGTATCGTTAAAGCTGAAAAATCAGGTGTTAAAATTCTTGGTAAAGGCGAATTAACTAAGAAATTGACTGTTAAAGCAGCTAAATTCTCAAAATCTGCTGAAGCAGCTATTACTGCTAAAGGTGGTTCAATCGAGGTGATCTAATGTTCCTTAGACTTTTAAAAGATGCCCTAAAGCTTAAAAATGTCCGAAGTAAAATTTTCTTCACCATTTTTATCATCTTTGTATTCCGTTTGGGAACTTACATTACAGTTCCGGGAATCAACGCTAAAAGTCTTGAACAATTAGGTGATCTACCGTTTTTAAATATGCTTAACCTTGTAAGTGGTAATGCACTGACTAATTTCTCTGTTTTTTCAATGGGGGTTAGTCCGTATATTACAGCGTCTATCATTGTCCAACTTCTTCAAATGGATATTGTTCCAAGATTTGTAGAGTGGGGCAAACAAGGTGAAGTGGGGCGTCGTAAACTTAATCAAGCGACACGTTACATTTCGTTGGTGATTGCCTTTTTCCAATCTGTGGGTATTACGGCAGGTTTCAACGCTTTATCATCAGTCTCTCTGATTAAAACGCCAAACATCCAAACTTATATTCTTATAGGTAGCATATTAACTGCTGGAAGTGTTATTGTCACTTGGTTAGGCGAACAAATTACGGATAGAGGTTTTGGAAATGGTGTTTCCATGATTATCTTCTCAGGTATCATCTCATCAATTCCAAATACTATTAGTTCAATCTACGAAGATTATTTTGTGAATATTCGTCAGAGTGAATTAAGTCGTTCGTTCATTGTTGTAGGTATTTTAACATTGGCTATTTTGCTTATTATTTTCTTTACAACATATGTTCAACAGGCAGAGTACAAGATTCCTATTCAATATACTAAACGTGCTCAAGGTGCCCCAGCAAATTCATATCTTCCCTTAAAGGTCAATCCTGCGGGGGTTATTCCAGTTATCTTTGCTAGTTCTATCCTGACATTACCTGGTTCAATTATTCCATTGATTTTAAATAGTGGAAGAAGTATTCCATGGTTGGAAACAGTCAGAGATGCCTTTAGTTTCCAATCGCCGATTGGTTTAGGAATCTATTCAATCTTGATCATTTTATTTTCGTTCTTCTATACGTTTGTTCAGGTTAATCCTGAAAAAACGGCTGAAAATTTACAAAAGAGTTCAGCTTATATCGTAGGTGTTCGTCCAGGTCGTGAAACGGAAGAATTTATGACCTCACTTTTGAAACGCTTAGCTGCGGTTGGTGCCATTTTCTTAGCTTTTGTTGCTCTTAGTCCGATTGCAACCCAACAAATTTTTGGCTTATCAACACGCTTGGCATTAGGAGGAACAAGTCTTTTGATCTTGATATCAACAGGTATTGAAGGTATGAAGCAACTTGAAGGCTATCTCTTGAAGAGAAAGTATGTTGGATTTATGAATACAACAGAGTAGATATTGGGTATATCCTTAGGGTTAATACTCAATGATAGGGGTGGGCAAATATTGCTTGTTTATCAAGTAATGTCCACTCCTTCTATTTTGTTTTCAATTAAGCTAATCTTGTTAGGTTGGTTTAGTTAAAAATAAAATAAGGAGGTTGTCATGAATCTTTTAATTATGGGACTACCAGGTGCAGGTAAGGGAACACAGGCGGCGAAAATTGTTGAAGCTTTTGGAGTTGCTCATATTTCAACAGGTGATATGTTCCGTGCTGCAATGGCGAACCAAACAGAGATGGGAGTTCTTGCTAAGAGTTACATCGATAAAGGTGAGTTAGTACCAGATGATGTTACAAATGGTATTGTGAAAGAACGCTTGATGCAGAGTGATATTGCAGAAAAAGGTTTCCTATTAGATGGATACCCAAGAACGATTGAACAAGCTGAAGCGCTAGATACTAATTTACAGGAATTAGGTATTACCCTTGACGGAGTTATCAATATTGATGTTGATCCTGCTAGTTTAATCGAGCGCTTGAGTGGTCGCTATATTTGTCGGACTTGTGGTGCAACTTATCACAAAGTCTTTAATCCAACATCTGTGGAAGGCAAATGTGATACCTGTGGTGGTTCAGAGTTTTATCAACGCGAAGATGATAAGCCAGAAACCGTTAAACGTCGTTTAGATGTCAATATTGCACAAGGTGAGCCAATTATCGCCCATTATCGTGCTAAAGGTCTTGTGAAAGATATACATGGAAATCAAGACATTGATAAGGTTTTTGAAGACGTAGCAGAAGCGATTAAATCTTTAAATTCTTAATATAAGATACTTGCGTAAATGCTTTGGACATGCTATAATAGCTTAGTCTGACTTATAATTGTTACCTCTGTATACAGAGGACATCAAATCGAATTTTAGAGGGGGTACTTTTGCGTGGCAAAAGAAGATGTGATTGAAATTGAAGGTAAAGTTGTTGAAACGATGCCAAATGCCATGTTTACTGTTGAATTGGAAAATGGACACCAGATTTTAGCAACGGTTTCAGGAAAAATTCGTAAGAATTATATCCGTATTTTAGTTGGAGATCGTGTTACAGTTGAAATGAGTCCATATGATTTGACACGTGGACGTATCACATACCGCTTTAAATAATCGAAATAATTGGAGGGATTAAAACATGAAGGTAAGACCATCGGTTAAACCAATTTGCGAATACTGTAAAGTTATTCGTCGTAACGGCCGTGTTATGGTAATTTGTCCAACAAATCCAAAACACAAACAACGTCAAGGATAATATAGAAAGGAGAAAATATGGCACGTATTGCTGGAGTTGATATTCCAAATGATAAACGCGTAGTAATTTCATTGACTTACGTTTACGGTATTGGTCTTCAAACATCTAAAAAAATCTTGGCAGCAGCTGGTGTATCAGAAGATATCCGTGTTAAAGATTTGACATCAGATCAAGAAGATGCTATCCGTCGTGAAGTTGATGCCATCAAAGTTGAAGGTGACCTTCGTCGTGAAGTGAACTTGAACATTAAACGTTTGATGGAGATCGGTTCATACCGTGGTATCCGTCATCGTCGTGGACTTCCTGTCCGTGGACAAAACACAAAAAACAACGCTCGCACTCGTAAAGGTAAAGCTGTTGCGATTGCTGGTAAGAAAAAATAATAAATAATATAGGAGGTAAAAAAAGTGGCTAAACCAACACGTAAACGTCGTGTGAAAAAGAGCATCGAATCAGGTGTCGCTCATATTCACGCTACATTCAATAACACTATTGTTATGATTACTGATGTGCAAGGTAATGCGATTGCATGGTCATCAGGTGGACAACTTGGATTTAGAGGTCCTCGTAAATCTACACCGTTTGCAGCTCAAATGGTAGCAGAAGCAGCAGCAAAAGCAGCTCAAGAACATGGTCTTAAAACAGTTGAAGTTTCAGTTAAAGGTCCTGGTTCAGGTCGTGAATCTGCTATTCGTGCCCTTGCAGCAGCTGGTCTTGAAGTAACAGCAATTCGTGATGTGACTCCTGTACCACATAATGGTGCTCGTCCTCCAAAACGTCGTCGTGTATAATCATACTTGCATATAGTACACAAGATTCGTTTCGAGGGGGAACATGATGATTGAGTTTGAAAAACCAATAATAACAAAAATTGATGAAAATAAAGATTACGGACGATTTGTTATCGAACCACTTGAGCGTGGATACGGAACAACTCTAGGTAATTCTCTTCGTCGTGTACTCTTGTCTTCACTACCAGGTGCAGCAGTAACATCAATTAAGATTGATGGGGTACTACACGAATTTGATACAATCCCAGGTGTACGCGAAGATGTTATGCAAATCATCCTTAACCTTAAAGGACTTGCAGTAAAATCTTATGTCGAAAACGAAAAAATGATTGAACTTGATGTTGAAGGACCAGCAGAAGTAACTGCAGGAGATCTTCTAACGGATAGTGATATTGAGATTGTAAACCCTGATCATTATCTCTTTACTATTGCTGAGGGAGCTCGTATGAGAGCAACGTTAACAGTAAACACAAACCGTGGTTATGTTCCAGCAGAAGAAAATAAAAAAGATGATGCACCAGTAGGTACACTGGCAATAGATTCAATCTATACACCAGTTAAAAAAGTTAATTATCAAGTTGAACCTGCCCGCGTGGGAAGTAATGATGGCTTTGATAAATTGACTATTGAAATCATGACAAACGGAACAATCATCCCAGAAGATGCTTTGGGCTTGTCTGCAAAAGTATTGATGGAACATTTGAACCTCTTTACTAATTTGACAGAAGTAGCTATGGTAACTGATGTGATGAAAGAAACTGAGAAAGTTTCTGATGATAAAGTTCTTGATCGTACTATCGAAGAACTAGATCTATCTGTTCGCTCATATAACTGTTTAAAACGTGCAGGAATTAATACTGTATTTGATTTAACAGAAAAGTCTGAGCCTGAAATGATGAAAGTTAGAAACCTTGGCCGTAAGAGTCTTGAAGAAGTAAAAGTAAAACTGGCAGACCTTGGTCTTGGATTAAAAAACGATAAATAATATAGGAGGATAAAATGGCTTACCGTAAACTAGGACGCACTAGCTCACAACGTAAAGCTATGCTTCGCGATTTGACTACAGATCTTTTGATTAATGAATCAATCGTTACAACTGAAGCTCGTGCAAAAGAAATCCGCAAAACAGTTGAAAAAATGATTACTCTTGGTAAACGTGGTGATCTTCATGCCCGTCGTCAAGCTGCAGCATTTGTACGTAACGAAATTGCTTCTGAAAACTATGATGAAGCTACTGATAAGTACACTTCAACTACAGCACTTCAAAAATTGTTCTCAGAACTTGCACCTCGTTATGCAGAACGTAACGGTGGATACACTCGTATCTTGAAAACAGAACCACGTCGTGGTGATGCTGCTCCAATGGCAATCATTGAATTAGTATAAAATCATCAATTTTGTTGAGTGTTATGATGATGAAATATCTTATAGGTATTTTTAGTCTAGCTCTGGTCTACCACTGGGTTTTTCCCAGTGGTAACACTCATCATATTGAAAAACGCAACGCTTGTTTACGAAATGTCTCTAAGATTAGAAACACTTCGTAAGCAGGCGTTTTTGTCAGACTTGGATGGATGATACCTGAATTTATAAGAATTTTACGAATAATTAAATGAAGCGAAGTGATACTTGCTTTAATAAGTCATTATTTAAGGAGTTTATATGAAGATGTTTTATCAACAGCGTCATTCGCAACGTTTTTCAATTCGTAAGTTTTCTTTTGGTGCAGCATCAGTTTTGTTAGGCACGTTAGCTTGTTTACATCCTTCGGCAGTTTCTGCTGATGAGGTAAATGAGGTGGATATAGAGCTATCATCCGTGATGGTTGATGAAAATTCTATGTCTATCAGTAATAGCGAGAGTTTTTTGAGTGATGCTATGGATGTTGCTGATAGTTCTGATGACAGTGCAGTTATGAGAGAAGTGTTGGATACGAAGTCGGCTTCGTTAGAACCGGCTGTCAAAAGAACAAAATCTAATATAGAGGCTATCATTGATGAAGACGTATTGTCTACAACTGATTCCCTACCTGTTCCTGTTTCTTATACTGATGTGGTTGTAATGGATATGTCTACTGCTGGGGATAAAAATCCTTATAGCGATAGTCCTAGTCATCAGGATGTATTAGATAAGCCTAGCGATCTAAAGCCGCTGGCTTTATCAACTGATGCTGCTACTAAGGATAGTAATGACTTATTAAAGTCAGAGCCAGAGTCAGCTAAGATGCTGAAAACTGGTTTTGCTTTTAGGACGGCGAATCATTCGACTGCTATTGGAGATAATTATCCTCAGATTTGGAAAAATGGTATAGTCGGTGTTTCTGCTGATAAGTGGCGTTTATATGTGAAAGAATGTGTTTCCTTTGTGGCTTTTAGGTTGAGTACTGTTAATGGTTTTGAGATGCCTCCAGCTTATGGAAATGCAAATCTCTGGGGACATCGTGCACAACAAGAAGGTTATCGAGTGGATATGACACCGGGTCTTGGTTCTGTTGCATGGTTTGATTCGAATCAGCATGGGGCGTTTGGCTATGGGCACGTAGCTTGGGTGTCCAATATTATGGGTGATCAAGTGGAACTTGAGGAGTATAACTTTGGAGTTCCTACCCATATTTATCACCGTCGTGTGATTCATAAAAATCAGGTCTCAGGCTATATTCATTTCAAAGACTTAGTCGGTGACGTGGCAATGTCGTCAAGCCAACCGGCTGCTAGCAACCCTAAAATATCTTCTCAATTAGCACCTAGTGGTAGTTATACATTTACGAAACAGTCGGGAATTAAAGCAGAACCTAAAATGTCTAGTGCTGATTTGGCTCATTATGCTTCAGGACAATCTGTTAACTATGATCAGGTGTTAGAGGCGGATGGTTATCAGTGGATTAGCTATTTGAGTTATGCTGGGAATCGTCGCTATATCCCAATCACTCCTCTCAAAGCAGAAACGCCTAAACCATCTGGAAAACTAACTGTTAAAAATAAGAATAATCAAGAGGGGACAATGGAAGTCATTATTAGTCAGGTACCTCAAGATGCCAATATTCGTACGGTGAAATTAGGTGTTTGGAGTACTTTAGATGGTAAAGATGATATAGTCTGGCACACAGCACGAAAACAAAGTAATGGTCAGTATAAGGTGACTGTAGACATTGCTCAACACGATGACTATCGAGGTGAATACCAGATGGATTTACAATATGTCACTCAAGACAGACAGAAAATCAAGGTAGCCAGTCAGAAAGTTCATGTCGGAACAAATGACAAAAAAGTTCCACTACCTATCAAGACAGCCCCACAGCATAATCTCCCTCCGAAAGGTACTTACCGCTTCACGCAGAGGTCTGATATCAAGGCAGAGCCTAAGATGAGCAGTGCCAATCTCGCTTATTACAATATTGGTGATACAGTTAACTATGATCGTATCGTTCAATCAGAAGGCAAAAACTGGCTAAGTTACTTGAGCTTTGCAGGCAATCGTCGTTATATCGCTCTCCCCTAAGAGTAAAAAAAGATAAAAATGATAAAAAAAGTTGACAAGAGTCATTTAATTTACTATAATAATAATGTTCATAGAAATGGACGTATTTAAATACTATCTTATTAAAAGGAGATTTTTTCATGAAAAAATCAGTAGTTACACTTTTAGCAGTTGCAGCTCTTGGTGCAGCAGTGCCAACAGCTACAGTATTTGCTAATAATAATACAGCACTTAAAGCAGTTGATACTAAAGTTACAGCAAAAATTGCTCAACTTGGTAAAAAAGCTTCAGAATTACAAGCTCTTCGTAACCTCGCTAACGAGCGTCACGTAAAAGCAAGCAACGATGTTATCTACTTTGAGAGTGCTCTTGAAGTTGCAAAACAAAATCTTGCAACAGCTGAAATGAATTATAATACAGCACTTGCTGCAGCACAAAAAGCGTATGATGACACTTTGGCAGCAAAACTTACAGCACTTGCGGAAGCTGAGTCAGGAACAGTTGCAGTTGGTGACCATGTGACTTCAGAAGAAGCTGGTAACGCAGAAGTTACAGCAAAAATTGCAAAAATCAATGCTGACTATGATGTCGTTTTAAATGATCTTGAAGTAAAAGTAGAAGCAGCTAGAGCTAATACTGGTGCAGTAGAAGCAGCTAAAGCAGCAGTTGCTACAGAAGAAAAGAACGTTGTAGAAGCTAAAAAAGCTCAAGCAGATGCAGCAGCAGAAGTTAGCAAGTTACAAGGTGAATATGAAGCAACAGTTTCAGAAGTAGCAAAACTTGATGCTAGTGCAGCAGCAACAATCAAAGCAGCTGATAAACCAGCAGATTCAGCTAAACCAGCTGAAATGAAAAAAGAATCTGCTAAACCAGCTTCTAAAACAGTAGCAGCAGTAGCAACTAAAACAGCTGCTAAAGCTCTTCCAAAAACAAGCGCAGTTAAATAATCTGAGCTAATCTGATAAAAAGGTTGCCTGTATTGGCAACTTTTTTCTTACGATATTGTAAAAGGAGATTTTTGTGACTAATAAAGGTATCAAAAAATGGTTATTGGCTCTTTTGAGTATGGTAACTATCTTCACGCTGATTGCCTGTGGGCAAAAGGCTAGTCCTAAGGAAACAAATAAGGCGCCTAAAACTGAGCAAGTCACTAAGACTGAAGAAGTAGCCTATCAGGTCAGCGAGGAAGAAAAAGCTTATCTTGCTAATCGTTTTTCAGGCTTAACAGCGACTAATGCTGAAACGGTAGCTTATGTCTATGCCCCAGGGACAAACTTAGATGAACCTGTTGTGCAAACGACTGATAACGCAACTTATCTTGATAAAACATTTGATGGTGGCTTTGAGCCTCAAATGGGAACAGTCTTTATGGATATGGACAATGATAAAGGTTTTTCAGATAGTTTGACGTGGTTGTTTGGACATGCTCGTGGTAGTAAAGTACCTGACCATCGTATGTTTAACGATGTCAACTACTATGACGATCAAGCGTTCTTTGATGCACATCCTTATGTGGTTATTGAAACACCTGAACGTAAGTATTACTATGAAGCTGCCTTCCTGATCATTGTGCCAGAAGACACTGCTTTCTACCGTACAGAGTTTGAGAGTGAGCAAGATTTTGAGAAACAATTGACAGAGGTACGTGAACTGGCTCATACACAAAATACTAAGGTTAAGATTACAGCAAAAGACAAGTATTTGGTATTATCGACTTGCCGTGAAGATGATGACACGATTCGTGCCAACCTTTACCTCCGTCAAATTCCAGATGCAGAGTTGACAGACTTCTTAGCAAGTCATGGGGATCAGCTGGTTTACCAACCAACACGTTAATCGAAAAAAGACTGGGCAATTTTGCTCAGTCTTTTTGTCATATGTTTCCTAATCAAGAAGTAAAAGGTCTTCATCGGCTTTGAATGGTTCTTTTTCGTTGATACGGTCATAAAACATGATGCCGTTGATATGGTCTATTTCGTGCTGGACGACAATGGCGTTAAAGCCTTTCAGTTTGATACGCTGATTTTGTCCATTTTTATCAGTGTAATCAACGGTAATACGAGCATGTCTGATGACGTAGCCTTCTACAGGTCGGTCAACGGATAAGCACCCTTCACCATCTGCTAGTGCGGCATTTTGAACAGAATGAGAGACAATTTTGGGGTTATACATGATTTCTTGTAAGCTATAGGCTTCTTTGGGTGGGTTACCCTCGGCATCTTCGCTGTTAGGAACCAAAACGGCAATAATACGTTTTGAGATATCTAGTTGTGGGGCAGCTAGACCAACTCCGCCTCGTAGTCCTAATTTTTCAGCCATCACTGGATCTTGAGAATTTTTGAGGAACTGCATCATTTTCTCGCCTAGTAGAATATCTTGGTCGGTGAGTGGCGTTGGAACTGCCTCGGCTTTTTGACGTAAGGTTGGGTTACCTTCTCGGATAATATCGTTCATATCAATTAAATGACTAGGCTTGATTAAACGGTCTTGGATAGACATAGTGTCTCCTTTTCTAAGAGCAGAAAATCTGCTAGGTATTTGTTCATTATGATGTTTTCTTATGCTACTAACTATACCATAAAATAGATTTGAAATAAAGATTTGAGTCGTGTTTTCCTCAGTTATCAGTATGAGGTTCGAGGGAAAGTTATCTGGCTATGAAATACGTTTGTTTGTTTTTAGTTATTCAATGAAACTAAAATATTATATTATTGAGAGATTTTTTATTAAAAAACGGACAAATAGATATTATTTGATAAAAATAATCGAATTTAACTTGAAAAACAATCGTGAAACTGATAGAATATAGTTCTAATTTTAAATCATTAACGAAATAAAAGGGGTTATCATGTCAAGAGAAACAGAGATGATTAAAGATGAGATGCTATATGGTATTGAGGATCAGCCGCCGATGGCTGTTACTATTGTTTTAGCCCTTCAGCATATTTTAGCAGCATTTGCGGGTATTATTGCTGTACCATTAGTGGTATCGTCTGCTATCGGTTTAAGTGTTGAAGATACAACGGTGATGGTTAGTGCAACGATTTTTGTGGCAGGTGTGGCTACTATTATTCAATCTAAGGGTGTCGGTCCTGTTGGGTCACGTGTTTCTGGGATGATGGGGACAGACTTTACTTTTGCTAATCCTGCTATTAGTGTTGGTGCGCAATTTGGCATTGCTGGTATTGTCGGTGCGACTTTGGTTGGTTCTTTGGTTGAGATTTTACTGAGTCGTTTTGTGAAACCCTTGATGGCTTTCTTTCCACCCTTGATTACTGGGACTGTGGTTTCCTTGATTGGGATTACATTATTACCTGTGAGTATGGATTGGGCTGCTGGTGGCTTTGGCTCTCCAGATTATGGTTCTATTGAGAACATTACGATTGCCTTTGCAATTATGGTTTTTACGCTTGCTCTTAGCCATTATGGAAAAGGGATGTGGAAGACAGCTTCAGTGTTTATTGGTATGATTTTCGGCTATGTTTTATGTATTTTCTTAGGCAAGGTCGATTTATCGGTTGTCTCTGATGCGGCATGGTTTGCCTTACCATCTCTGTTACGCTATGGTGTTCGCTTTGATGTGGCATCTATCTTATCTTTTATCCCTGCTTATGTGGTTTCCTTGATTGGAACGGTGGGTATTATGATGGCGATTGGCGAAGCATCTCAAACTAAGGTGTCAAGTGAGCGAGCGGCTAATGGTGTTTTGGCAGATGGTGTAGGGTCTTTCATCGCTGGTTTGTTTGGTGCGGGTCCTAATACAGCCTTTTCGCAAAACGTTGGTCTGATTACCTTGACGAAGGTAGCTAGCCGTCATGTTATGATTGTAGCAGGTTTGATTTTGACTGTTCTCGGTGTTTTTCCGAAACTCAGTGCCTTGATTTCAATCATGCCTCAACCTGTTTTGGGTGGTGTTGGTGTGATTATGTTTGGTCTTGTTGCTGCACAAGGATTGAAAACCTTGTCTCAAATTCATTTGGGTGATAGGGAGTTGCTGATTATTTCGGTTGCCTTTGCCCTCGGTATAGGGGTGACGGTTCGTCCGGAATTGCTGTCTAATCTACCTCTTCCTATCAAAATGGTATTGTCATCAGGGATTTCGACAGGTACACTAGCAGCGTTATTGCTTAATGTTATTTTGACCGAGAAACGCCGATAGGAAGAAAAGGTTGTTTCTTGAGAGAAAAAGTTTAAAAAGGACTGGTATTTTGTTAAGAGATATGATAGAATACTAGAAGCGTAGGTCTTTAAACCCATCCTGTGAGGTGGGAAAGACATCAAGGAAAATGTGAGGCCTATGACTATATTTCGGGCCTTTTTGTGTGCCCAAAAGTGAGGTAATATGGATTTAGAGTTACAAGTTTCCGATGACCATGGTTTGTTGGACTTAGAGGTATCTAAGGTTGATTTGATTTTGGATGTTGACCAAGCTCCACCGCTAGCTAAGGGTATCTTGTTAAGTTTCCAACACGTTTTTGCCATGTTTGGTGCGACAATCTTGGTTCCTTTGATTTTAGGGATGCCTGTATCAGTAGCTTTATTTGCGTCTGGGATTGGGACACTGATTTATCAAGTAGCGACTAGCTTTAAGGTGCCGGTTTATCTAGGGTCGTCTTTTGCTTACATCTCTGCGATGGCGATGGCAAAAGAAGCCATGGGTGGTGATATTTCAGCAGGACAGACAGGGATTTTCTTTGTTGGTTTGATTTATGTCTTCGTATCAGCTTTAGTCAAGATGGCCGGTACAAAATGGATTGATTACCTCCTACCTCCGATTGTTATTGGTCCGATGATTATTGTTATCGGTCTTGGTCTTGCTAATGTAGCTGTTAACAATGCTGGTTTTGTTGCTGATGGTGATTGGAAAAACATGCTGGCTGCTGCAATTACCTTTTTGATTGCTGCTTTTGTCAATACTAAGGCTAAAGGTTTTATGAAAATCATTCCATTCTTAGTGGCTATTGTTGGTGGCTATATCGTCGCAGTGGTTTTGGGATTGGTTGATTTTAAACCGGTTGTGGATGCAGCATGGTTTGAATTACCACATTTTTATCTGCCGTTTAAGACAGGGGTCTTTGCTGATTATCAATTATACTTTGGACCAGAGATGTTGGCCATTCTTCCGATTGCAGTTGTAACGATTGCAGAACATATCGGTGACCACACTGTTTTGGGAGAGATTTGTGGGCGTCAGTTCTTGAAGCAACCTGGCTTGCACCGTACCTTGATTGGTGATGGTGTGGCAACTGCTGTATCTGCCTTGATTGGTGGTCCTGCCAATACAACTTATGGTGAAAACACTGGCGTTATTGGTATGACGCGCATTGCTTCTGTCTCTGTTATCCGCAATGCTGCTTTCATTGCGATTGCCTTTAGCTTCTTTGGTAAATTCACAGCACTTATCTCAACGATTCCAAGTGCTGTTATTGGTGGGATGTCTATCCTCTTGTATGGGGTTATCGCAAGTAATGGTTTGAAAGTCTTGATTGAAGAAAAAGTTGATTTCAAAAAGGTGCGTAACTTGATTATTGCGAGTTCAATGCTCGTTCTTGGTCTTGGTGGTGCCGTCTTGTCAGTAGGCCCTGTGACCTTATCTGGAACAGCTCTCTGTGCCTTGACAGGTATTTTGTTAAATTTGATTTTGCCAAAAGATAAGGCTTAGTTATTATATTGTGAAAAGGGTAAGTAGCTTGTTTCTTATTAAACAGCCTTACTCTTTTTACTTCGCTTGAGAGTTATGATTGACAAAAGTAAAAAACACTGGTAGAATAGCTAATGTCGGAATGACAAAACCAACTTTTTCTTGGTTTTAGGAGAGCCAATCCTAAAACTCGGATCAAGCAAAAAAGGAGAAAAAACATGGCAATCTCAAAAGAGAAAAAAAATGAAATTATTGCTCAATACGCACGTCATGAAGGTGACACTGGTTCAGTAGAAGTTCAAGTAGCTGTTCTTACTTGGGAAATCAACCACTTGAACAACCACATCAAACAACATAAAAAAGACCACGCAACTTATCGTGGTTTGATGAAAAAAATCGGTCACCGTCGTAACTTGTTAGCATACTTGCGTCGTACTGACGTTAACCGTTACCGTGACCTTATCAGCTCACTTGGTCTTCGTCGTTAATCCTAAGACAGATCGGGTGGCGATAGTCACTGAGCAAAAAGAACACCTTGACAGCTTGTCAGGGTGTTTTTGTGTTGGTGTATAATGGTTTTGCATCTTGATGGGGTTCCTTGTGTTTTGGTTGACTACAAGTATACCTCATCGAGGTATTTTTTATACCGTCAAATGGCTAACTTCATTTTAGAATTTTTGTTCTTTTGCTTTAGCAAAGAAAATTAGTGAGACTAGTCTTATCGGCTAGTCTTTTTATCTTGTTTTATGGTAAAATAAGAGGGATACGTGCTGATACAAAGGTGAGTTGAGAATTTGTCTCAGTTGACTTTTGTAGACAACACGTACCTAGAAAAAAGGAGATTTGTTTTTCATGGCAAAACAACAATTTGAAACGACCTTTGCAGGTAAACCTCTTGTGGTTGAAATTGGTCAAGTGGCTAAACAAGCTAATGGTAGTTTGATTGTCCGTTATGGAGAATCAACGGTATTGACAGCGGCGGTGATGTCTAAAAAGATGTCAACAGGAGACTTCTTCCCACTGCAAGTCAACTACGAAGAGAAGATGTACGCAGCTGGAAAATTCCCAGGTGGTTTTAACAAGCGTGAAGGGCGCCCGTCAACAGATGCGACTTTAACAGCTCGTTTGATTGACCGTCCGATTCGTCCTATGTTTGCGGAAGGATTCCGTAATGAAGTCCAAGTCATCAATACAGTCTTATCTTATGATGAAAATGCGAGTGCCCCAATGGCTGCGATGTTTGGGTCATCTCTTGCTTTATCCATTTCGGATATTCCGTTCAATGGTCCGATTGCAGGTGTGCAAGTAGCTTATGTTGATGGTGAGTTTATCATCAACCCGACGGCTGATGAGCAAGAACGCTCAAGCCTTGATTTAACCGTTGCTGGTACAAAAGAAGCCATCAACATGGTTGAGTCTGGGGCTAAAGAATTATCAGAAGAAATCATGCTTGAAGCACTTTTGAAAGGTCATGCCGCTATTCAAGATTTGATTGCTTTCCAAGAAGAGATTGTGGCACAAGTTGGTCAAGAAAAAGCAGATGTTGAGTTGTTGCAAGTTGACGCTGAGTTACAGGCTGAGATTGTGGCTAAGTATAATGCTGATTTGCAACAAGCTGTTCAAGTTGAGGAGAAATTAGCGCGTGAAGCAGCGACAGAGGCTGTTAAAGAGCGTGTCCAAGAAGAATACCAAGAGAAGTTTGCTGACGATGAAAACCTTGACATCATCATGCGTGATGTAGCTGAAATCTTGGAGCAGATGGAACATGCTGAAGTTCGTCGTTTAATCACAGAGGACAAGATTCGTCCTGATGGACGTCGCGTTGATGAAATTCGTCCACTTGAGGCAGAAGTTGATTTCTTGCCAAAAGTGCATGGTTCAGGTCTCTTTACCCGTGGTCAAACGCAAGCCTTGTCAGTATTGACTTTGGCACCAATGGGTGAAGCACAAACCGTTGATGGTTTGGATCCGGAATACAAAAAACGTTTTATGCACCATTACAACTTCCCACAATATTCTGTGGGGTCAACAGGTCGTTACGGAGCGCCAGGTCGTCGTGAGATTGGTCACGGTGCCTTAGGTGAGCGTGCTCTTGAGCAAGTTCTTCCTAGCTTGGAAGAATTCCCGTATGCCATTCGTTTGGTAGCAGAAGTTTTGGAGTCAAACGGGTCATCATCTCAAGCGTCAATCTGTGCGGGAACTCTAGCCTTGATGGCTGGTGGTGTGCCAATTAAGGCACCAGTTGCTGGGATTGCTATGGGCTTGATTTCGGACGGTCAAAATTATACGATTTTGACAGATATTCAAGGTTTGGAAGACCATTTTGGAGATATGGACTTTAAGGTTGCTGGTACTCGTGACGGAATTACAGCTTTACAGATGGATATCAAGATTGAAGGGATTACACCTCAAATTTTAGAAGAAGCTTTGGCTCAAGCCAAGAAGGCTCGTTTTGAAATTTTAGATGTCTTGCATGAAGCAATTCCTGAAGTTCGTCCTGAATTGGCACCGACAGCACCTAAGATTGATACCATCAAGATTGATGTTGATAAAATTAAGATTGTCATTGGTAAGGGTGGCGAAACAATTGACAAGATTATCGCTGCGACAGGCGTTAAGATTGATATTGATGAAGATGGCTTGGTGGCAATCTTCTCTAGTGACCAAGAAGCCATTAATCGTGCTAAGGAAATTATTGCTAACTTGGTGAGAGAAGCTAAGGTTGGTGATGTTTATGAAGCTAAGGTCGTACGTATCGAAAAATTCGGTGCTTTTGTGAATTTATTTGATAAGACAGATGCTTTGGTCCATATTTCAGAATTAGCATGGTCACGTGTCAATCGTGTTGAGGACTTGGTCGCTATTGGTGATGAGGTTACAGTTAAAGTGATTAAGGTTGATGAGAAGGGACGTGTTGATGCGTCAATGAAGGCCTTATTACCTCGTCCACCTAAGCCAGAACGTCCGAAGAAGACAGAAGAGACGGCAGAAGCTTAACAGCTAAATAAGGAGTTGGTAGGGCGATGGGTTTCTTTGACCTCGTCTGCCTCTCCTTTTCATTTTAAAGGAAAGACATATAATGACAGAACAATTAACAACAGAATTGGATAAGCGTTTGAGAGCGTTTATCAATGCGCCAGACAACTTTTTAGATGGGATTGGTTTGGTCAATGCCTTGCATAACTATCCTGTCTTGGCTAGCGAAGCGCCTTACGCCCTTGAAATTAGTGGTCAAAAGGTTGTGCCAGTCTTTACAGATGAGATGGACTTGGAGATGTTTAAGGCTAGTCAAGCTAGTGCTAGAGATCAAAAATGGCTTCATCGTCCGAGCTTAGAGATTTTGGAAGAAGCGATTGTCATGGGCTTATCAGGTCTGGTTTATAATTTGAAAAAAGATGGCGATACGGGTAATTCAACCATTTTCAAAACGTCTGATTTTGTGTCATTTATCAATTATTACACAGGGATTTTGAACAAACTTATGGGTGAACAGAATAAGACGGCAGAAACCTTTGAGCGTTATTACCTTGTGCCAGCATTTGTGACGCAAACGGGTGAAACAACGTCTAATCGCCGTTTCCCAACCATTTCAAACCCTGATGGTGATAGCTATGTGCCAGTCTTTACAAACTTGCAGAGTTTTGCCAAGTGGTACAACAAGGCTGGTTTTGGTGGGGAATTCCGTAAGGAAAAGGGTGCGATTTTGACATGGACATTGCCAAACATCAAGTCTCCGGTTTCTGGTGAGAATTTTATCAAAGGCAGTAAGGGTGTTGTTATTGATCCATTTGATGATGAGATGACCCTTATTGACTGGGATGCGATAACGGCTTAAGGGGCTTTTATGGGTTGGTGGCAAAAGACGATTGCGATTGTAAAAGAAAAAGACCCTGCAGCCAGAAGTACACTTGAGGTCTTATTAACCTATCCTGGTGTTAAGGCATTGGCGGCTCATCGCCTTTCACATTTTTTATGGCAACACCATTTGAAGTTGTTGGCTAGGATGCATAGTCAGTTTTGGCGTTTTTGGACGCAGATTGAAATTCATCCTGGTGCAGAGATAGCTGCGGGCGTCTTTATTGATCACGGTGCAGGACTTGTCATAGGTGAGACAACTATTATTGAAGAAGGTGTCATGTTGTATCATGGTGTAACATTGGGTGGTTCAGGTAAGGATGCTGGTAAGCGTCATCCGACTGTTCGCAGAGGTGCCCTGATTTCTGCGCACGCGCAAGTGATTGGTCCAGTTGAGATTGGTGAATATGCTAAAGTTGGTGCGGCGGCAGTGGTTTTAGCTGATGTGCCTGCCGATGTTACAGTTGTTGGTATGCCTGCTAAGGTAGTCCGTGTGCATGGGCAAAAAGATTTGGGCACCATTCGAACCCTTGAAGAGAAACGAGAAGCCAGCTATTATTCGTCAAAGTTATAGGAGGCAGATATGATTTTAGAAGAATTTGATGGGAGTAGAGGGATTATTGAGCCTGAGATAGCTTCGGATGGTGACGTCTTTGAAGTTTGCGAGACGATTATCATGCCTTTTTCAGGCGATTTATTTGATCAGCTAGTTGCTTCAACGTTTAGTCGCTTGGGTGGTCATCGTTATAATATCAATGGCAGACACTCATGGTATATCTATGAGAAAGAGGGACAAAAAGTTGCTATAATGAAAGCTCTCTTAGGTGGGCCAGCTATTGTTGGCAGTTTAGAGGAATTGAAGGTGCTAGGTTTTAAGAAGTTTATTCTATTTGGTACTTGTGGCGTATTAGATGATACTTTGGCCTCTAACAAATTGATTTTGCCAACGTCGTCTGTACGTGATGAAGGGATTTCTTACCATTATGCTCCTAGTTCTGATGAGATAGGCTACCCGATTGACCATATTCAACGGTTTGCTTCTATTTTAGATAAGCACAATATTGCTTATGTCCCGACAAAGGCATGGACAACAGATGCTATTTTTAGGGAGACGGCTGATAAGGTCAAGCGTCGTAAAGCAATGGGGTGTCAGGTTGTGGATATGGAGTGGTCATCTGTCTGTGCTTGGGCGCTCTTTCGTCAAGCTGAGGTCTATCATTTCTTCTATACATCAGACTATGTTAATCACGAGGGAGAATGGGATCAACGTGAGGGGCATGAGGAGGCAGATTTGCTGACTTTCTTTGACATCGCTTTAAAAATCGCTAAGGAGATAACTAATGATTAAAATTTATGATACATTGACAAGAGAGTTACGTGATTTTGTGCCATTGACAGAAAATCAGGTTAAAATGTATGTTTGTGGGCCAACAGTCTATAACTATATCCATATTGGTAATGCGAGAAGTGTGGTGGCTTTTGACACCATTCGTCGTTATTTTGAATATCGTGGGTATGATGTGACCTACATTTCTAACTTTACCGATGTGGATGATAAGATTATTCGTGCGGCTAATGAGGCAGGTATGACAACCAAGGAATTGTCGGATAAGTTTATTGCTGCCTTTAAAGAAGATGTGTCAAAGTTGGGCGTGAAGCCAGCGACAAAACACCCGCGAGTGATTGACTATATGGATGAAATCATCTCATTTGTCCTTGATTTGATAGCAAAAGGTTATGCTTATGAATCGCAGGGGGATGTTTATTTCCGTGTGGCAAAATCAGAAAACTACGCTAAATTAGCCAATAAAACCCTGTCAGAATTGGAAGCTGGTGCCAGTGGCCGTGTTGATGGTGAGGCTGAGATTAAAGAACATCCCTTTGATTTTGCTCTTTGGAAATCAGCTAAGGCAGGTGAAGTCTCATGGGATAGCCCATGGGGTAAAGGTCGCCCAGGCTGGCATATTGAATGTTCGGTAATGGCAACTGAATTGCTTGGTGATACCATTGATATTCATGGTGGCGGTGCTGACTTAGAGTTTCCTCACCATACCAATGAGATTGCTCAGTCAGAAGCCAAAACAGGTCACACATTCGCTAATTATTGGATGCATAATGCCATGTTGAACATTAATGATGAAAAAATGTCCAAGTCTCTTGGGAATTTTGTGACGGCACATGATATGCTGGAACAGGTTGATGGACAGGTATTGCGTTTCTTCTTGGCGACGCAACATTACCGCAGACCCTTGAACTATACTGACAAGGCTATTCAGGATGCTCAGACGAATCTGAAATATTTGAAAAATACCTTTACGCAACCATTTGTTGAAGGGGGTTCAGATGAGGGGTTATCAGATTATGTAGCTGCCTTTACAACTGCTATGGATGATGATTTTAATGCGGCAAATGGTATCACAGCCATCTTTGACATGGCGAAGTGGATTAACTCGGGACATTACTCAGCAAGTATTAAAGATGCCTTTGGTCAGATGTTGGCTGTTTTTGGCATTGTGTTTGAGGAAGAAGAGTTGGACAGTGAAATTGAGGCTTTGATTGCAGAGCGTCAGGAGGCGCGTGCTAATCGTGATTTTGCTAGAGCTGACCACATCAGAGATGAGTTGCTAGCACGAGGGATCAAGTTACTCGACACCAAGGATGGTGTGAGGTGGACACGTGATTGATGTCAATTTAATTAATGGCATTGCTTTAGCTTTTGAAGGAGATGCCATTTATTCGACCTATGTGCGTAAACATTTGATCATGTCAGGGCAAACAAAGCCTAATCAGCTGCATAAGATGGCTACTCACTATGTGTCAGCCAAAGCTCAGGCTAATCTCATTCAAGCCATGCTTGATAAGCAAATGCTAACGGAAAAAGAAGAGGAAATCTATCGTCGTGGTCGTAATGCAACAAGCTATACCAAAGCCAAAAATGCTGATGTGATCACCTATCGTATGTCAACAGGTTTTGAGGCGGTTATGGGGTATTTACACATGACAGACCAAATTGACCGATTGGAAGAACTGATTACGTGGTGTATCCAATTTATCGATAATTAAACAAAAGGAACTGGTTGTTTTGTCCAGTTCCTTTTTATAGTGTTATGATTTGCTGAGAGAAGCTTTTAGCAATGTCAATCCTGTATAGCTAGCGATGATAACGACTAAAATCTTGAGATTATCAACATCAAGGTGTGACAAGAAGAAGGCTGCGGTCAAGACGCCTAGAATACCTCCGATGATAATACCTAACATCCCTGGCCAACTAATACGGTCAGATTTGATAAATTGCAGAGAGCTTGTTGAGAGCATAATAGCTGCATTTAACATCATAACGGGTAGAGCAATGGCTGGATTGATTCCCATGAGAGAGAAGAAAATCAATTCTGGGGCATAGTTACCAAGTCCCATTGTCAACAACATTCCTACAATGAAGTCGAAAATCATACCGATGATGAGCTTGATACCAGTCAAGCCTCGTACCTCAGTTGAGATGTCAGCACCTGGATTTGTTATCATACGATAAACCATGATACCTGCGGCAATGATGAGTAATATTCCTAAAATGCGTTGAACCATCTTGGTGTTCCAATGTTTTGTGACACGAGTACCTACAAGAGCGCCTAAGAAGGACGCAAAAGCCATACAGACCAGTGTAGTTGTATCCACCTCAACAATGGTGATAAAGAGCAAGGCTTCTAATAAGACAGGGATACCGTGGGCGGTTGCCATTGTGGCAGGGATTTTTCGATCATCTTCGACAAGTTTTGTTGCCTTAAATAAGGTCGTTGTTGTGGCGAAGGTGCCGATACCTAAGGTATCGAGTAAGTCGGTCACATAGCCAATCCAAAAGCCTGTGAAAAAGCGTTCGGTTAATTTCACCTTGTGACGACGAGCATTTTGCAATATAGCCATAAACATCCAAATCATCAGTCCGATGAGAATGAATTGGATGATACGAAGAATAAGTTCATTTGTCATGTAGCTATTATAAGCTAATTGGTATCATTTTGTAAATAAAAAGATTCTGAATTTCCTGTCAATAAGAAAAATTCAGATATTTTATGGGTTGCTTTATAATCGAAATTTGATTACAATAAGGAAAACTAAGGCGTTAGGAGCAAATATGAAACGAGATATTGTGAGAGACATGCTTTTTTTGAGCCAACCATCTGTTGAGGCGACCAAATCTGATGTGGGGGTTGGTCGTGATCTGCTTGATACCTTGACAGCTAATCGTGATAGGTGTGTCGGTTTGGCTGCTAATATGATAGGTGTAAAAAAGAGGGTTATCGTCATCATGCTTGGTCATATGCCTCTAGTTATGTTTAACCCCAAGGTAGAGGTGAAATCTGGACCTTATCAAACTGAGGAGGGTTGCTTGTCCCTAGATGGTAGTCGAGAAACAAAGCGTTATGACTCTTTGACAGTAACTTATACAGACTTGGATTGGGTCACGAAGACCATTACTCTGACAGGTTTTGCGGCACAGATTTGCCAACATGAGTTAGACCATTTGGAAGGAATTTTGATATGATACGTGAGATTTCAAGTGAGGAAGCTCATGCGTTTGCAGAAGGTGTTTTTACTGAACAAGAGAGGCAACAATTGGCCATAAACGATGCCAACTTGAAGAAAGATAATTATAGCTTGGCAGTTTATGTTGATGATGTTATGGCAGGTGTTATTTCTGTCAAAATCACTTGGGAGAATGCTCATGTCAGTGCCTTGGCGGTCGCTGAGCGTTTTCAAGGTCAAGGGTTTGGACGGAAGTTGCTAGATGATATGGAGGCTTGGGCTCGTGACAATGGCTTAACCAGTATCACCCTATCAACCAAATCTTATCAGGCCAAGGATTTTTATCTGAAACAAGGGTATAGCCTATTTGGTCAGTTGGCAGATGTGCCTTTAAGAGGTGTGACGAAGTATCATTTTGTGAAGTATTTGTTATGAATGGCATGATATGTCCTAAACTTGATATTAGTTTGGTAAAATAGACCTATGGAGATAGTATGGTTTGTGATGAGTTTATTGTCGTTGGTCGGTCTAAGGTTGTGGTTGGGTTATTTTAAGCAAAAAGCTCCCTTTGTGCCTTATGTGCCATCTGAGAAGACTTCCTTAGCTGACAAGGTGAATGCTTTTGGTTTTTCAAGTGATGTTGATAGTGCCGTTAAGGCATCTTTGAAGGATTTATCTGGTATTGGCTGGTCTGACTATGTCTTGCGTGATTGTTATTTGACTTATTTATCCCATGAGGTGACGGTAGAAGGGGTCAGTTTGTTAGAACATCAGGCAAGGCGGTTAGGCAGCCCCTTGTTTTTGCAGATGTGGGCGAGAGAATGGCTAGAATCTTCGCCTGAAATAGCTCGTCATCTGCTCATGATCGCCTTAAATACGGTGGGACTGGATAAAGAATTGACGCAGCTTGCAGAAGACATTGAGGATTATTTGTCAGCGATTGCCCCCATAGCCCCAGATAATGTTTTTTGGCAGTTATTAGCTAGAGTGGTTCAAATTGCCTTTCCGGGTAAATCTTTGGCAAAAGGAGGTCAGTTAGCACGGAGGGTTCATCAACTTCGTTATGTGATTAGTCTACAGCAAACTCTTTGGATTCGGCGAGAGTATGGTGGTGGTCGTTCAGATAGAGAGGCCTTGTTGGCCTATCTTGCCGATAAAGATGCTAAAGATACATTTTGTGAGCGACTAGGCTTGCCCACTTGTCGTTCGGATTATGATTTGAGAGAATCAGCTAGACTTCATAATAAGCTTGCCTTTACTAAGGAAAAAGTACCTGTGTCTTCTCTGGCTATCCCTAATATTAAAATCCTCGTTCGGTTTCACAGTGAGTTGATTTTAGATGCGAGGGGCTATTTTGCCAATATCCTCGATGGCTCTGAAAATGGTGTTGTTAATGGGGCAAGTTTCAATTATGCTAATCGTAATGGCAGACGGCATTGGGAGTTGGATATCTTACCTGTGAGTAAGTTTGACCCAGCTTTTCGTAAGCAAGGTTTAAAAACGTCTAGATATCGTTATTATGCGCCAATTAGAGCGTCTAGGTTATCTGCTGTTTGGCAGCAAAAGGCTTGGTTGAGGAGTTATTTTAACCCCAAAGGTCATTATGCACAAGACAAAATGAGTCTATCAGACTTGGTCACTCAACAGAGGAAACGGTTTGCCAAAGAGTTGAGAACAATGAGGAAAGCGGGTCGGTGAGATGGTCTAGCCTTGTATTTTTAGTGTTGTTATCAATGAAACAAACATATCATCAGTGAGGTAAAGCGATGAAAAAAATAGACGTTTTTAATCAAGTGGTATCCATAATGGCAGAAGAATCGTCAACGAAGAAAGATATTAAGGGAGCTAATCCCGAATTATATCGTCAACAGATTGACGAGGCGATGTCTGATGAGGATTTTGTTTTTCTAGTGCAATCCTATCTAGGTAGTTTTGGTGTTCTAGGACATGTTCATTTTAGTGAAATGACGCCAAATCTCCTGCCGTATTGTCGTTTGCGTTATTATGACAATGCTCTGTATGTGACGGACTGTCAGGATGGTCTCGGTTTATCAAAGGGAGATTGCATTACCTCTCTTGATGGCAGGTCTATCGCTGACTGTCAAATGCTTTATAAGGATTTTTTGACCTCTAAAACACCTGAACGTCAGTATAGAAAGTGGTTTCTTTTGTTATGGCGAACCAATGAGATTGGTCTAACGAGACAGGGGAAAGATATAGTGGTATCCTTGACAAAGGATGTGCCACCAGAACTTCCTGAACCACGCTTTGAGTGGCAGCAACTGAATGAACAGACGGTCTATATGGCGATAAGTGATTTTTGGAGTGAGGATAAGCTGTATGCCTTATATGATAATGTTGCTGATGCGATTCAGGAAAGCTCGACGTTAATTATTGATGTTCGTCAGAATACGGGTGGTTCGGATATTCACTTTTTGCCTTTATTAGCCTATGCCTTGCCAGAAGGTTGCGGACTGTCTGATGTGATGGCTGCTGAGGATGATTTTGGCATGGAAATCCTGTACACTGAAAAAAGTGTTGACTTACGTTTACAGATGATTGAGTCACAGTTGTCGAGTCCTGATTTACCAGCAGATGTGCGTGCTTTTTTGGAAGGGTTTAAAGCTAATTTGGAGAAAAATAGAGGCAAAGGCTTTGTTCCTTATGAAAATGATGACGGTTCAGAAGATCCATTTGAAACCATTCGTGGTCAGGCAAAGCCAGAGAAGATTATCGTTTTAAGTGATGTTATGTGTGCTTCTTCTGGTGAAAATTTTGTCTATCTGATGAAGCAATCGCCTAAAGTAACGGTGATAGGACGTCCAACCTTAGGAATTAACGATTATAGCAATATCAACAAAATGCCGATTGATCAGTATGAACTGATTTTTCCAACGTCACGTTCTCAGGCGATTGATGTTGGTAAAGGCATGACTGATAAAGGTGTAGTACCTGATATGCTCGTTCCTTGGACGCCAGAACACTTACAGCATGATGTTGATTTGGAAAAAGCACTAACGTTAATGACAAAAATATAAGAAAAAGTTCACAAAAAGGCTTTACAGAGGATGCTTGTTATGTTATGATAGCAATCAGAAAGGAGGAAAGAGAACATGAATAAGCAAGTTAAGGTTAGAGTAATGTTTTATAGCCTCCTTTGTATTGGTCTTTAGTGAGTCATTATCATAAAGTAGCCATAGAGGAGGAGTGTCCTGCTATGGCTTTTTGTTTGCCTTCTTATCTAAGAAGTATCCAAATAAGGATAGGTTATCTTGATAAAATGGTTGAGCTAGTGTCTACTAGGTTGGCAGACAAAGGAGTGATAAGAGACAGGGGTAAAGTCCCCAATCTCTTAGAAAATGCAGTAATAGCTATTTGACGCAGTGATTGATTAGCCTTTCAACACCCTTCAGAAGAATGGGGGGATTATGCTAGTCAATCGTGCGGGAGTGGGACGACAAAATGGATTTCAATGAAATCACAGGTTTGTCCCGCTCCCTTTTTGTTTGAGAAAGGAGTTAGAATGGTTGGTTTGATATGGACTTATGTCCGAAAACATAAGTGGCGTTATGTGTTAGTTGTCGTCTCTTTAATGGTGTATAATATGAGCTTGGTTTTACCAACCCGCTTGATACAAAGCTTGATAGATGCGATGACGACAGGGACGCTGACCAAGTCTCGCTTATTGACGGTGATTAGCCAGTTAGTAGCGATAACAGTCGTGTCCTATGTATCGGCTTATTTGTGGCACTTGCACCTGTTTAGAGGGTCAACAGCATTTAAGTTTGACTTGCAGGAGCAGGCCTTTAAGAAATTGATTAAGATGCGCCGTCCCTTTTATGATAAGTTTCGCTCAGGAGATATGTTGACGCGTTTCTCCAGTGATACAGAGTCCCTAGAATCCATGGTTGGCTATGGGTTGATGATTTTGTTTTATGGTTTTGGTCTGATTGCCTTTGTCATACCAATGATGTTGCTCATTTCGTGGCAATTGACCTTACTTGCCTTGATTCCTATTTGCACGATGACACTCTGTTTCTATCAGATTGGTCGTCGTCAAGATGACTTGGTTGAGCAAAAAAGAGATGCGGTGGCTAGTCTGAACAATGATGTCTTAGAAATTATTGAGGGCATCCGTGTGACCAGAGCCTACCATAAAAAAGCAGAGCAAGCCAAGGTTTTTCAAGAAAAGGCTGATGCAGTTGCTCGTATGGGCAATCGAGTTAGTATCTATCAATCGCTTTATCTACCCTTGATTCGTTTTTTTGTTGGCCTGTCCTCTGTGTTGATTTTATGGTTTGGTGCTCAAGGCTTGGCAAGCGCCCAGTTGACTTTAGGGCAAATTATCGCTTTGCAACTTTATGTCGTTTCTTTGATTGAGCCATTTGCCATGTTTTCTGATTTGATTTTAGTGTACAAATCAGGGCAGGTATCATTTAATAAGATTCAAGAATTGATTACTACGGGTGATGATTTAGCACCAGATGGTCAGGTAGAGTTGGAGGCTTTTGAGGAACTGGTCTTTGACAATTATAGTTTCACTTATCCTCAGGCTTACAGACCAAGTTTGGAGCAGATTAACCTACGGTTATCAGCAGGTCAAACCCTAGGGATTGTTGGCAAAACAGGTTCTGGGAAGACCACACTGGTTCGTCAATTACTTTGCCAGTATCCCTTTGGTGAAGGGACTTTTACTATCAATGGTCAAGCGGTATCTCATTATCGTCGGCAATCCGTGACCAAGCATATCGCTTATGTGCCACAGGAGCATGTTCTGTTTTCAAAATCTGTCGAAGAAAACATTGCTCTTGGTCGTTCAGGTGCTAGTCAGGAGGAGGTATTACAGGCTATTGATAAAGCTGTTTTTACCAGTGATTTGGAACACATGTCAGACGGTCTTGCGACCTTGGTTGGTGAGCATGGTGTGTCTATCTCTGGTGGGCAGAAACAGCGCTTATCGTTGGCAAGAGCCTTTCTTTGAGAAGCTTCTCTTCTGATTTTGGATGATTCCCTGTCGGCAGTTGATGCTAAGACGGAGCGAGCGATTATTGAACAACTAAAGGTTGAAGGTACTGGTCAGACGACTGTGATTGTTACTCATCGCTTGTCGGCTGTCCATCATGCTGACCATGTCATTGTCATGGATGATGGGCGTATCATTGAAGAAGGTAGTCCGACAGATTTGTTGGCGTTAAAAGGCTGGTATTTTGAGCAGTATCAACGCCAACAGGTGCAGAATGAGAGCGGAAAGGAGGTGTAGGATGCTGATTTTAAAACGTTTATTGAAAGATGTTGGAAAGGTTAAGGTCTATTTCTTTGGGGGCTTGTTCCTGCTCTTGTTGGCAACGGCAGGTGATCAGTTGTCTCCCTTGTACTTTCAGACCATTATTGATGGCTCTTTGACCAGTCTTTCTAAAGGAGAGGCGGTTTTAGAAGGAGTTTTATTGAGGCAGTTAGCGACCTACCTCCTCTTGATTTTGGGGGCGAAAACCGTTTTCTTGTTAGCCAAGTTTGCTTTTGCTTACTGTGCCAATCGTATTGCGAGTTTGCAGCGTCAAGAGGCTTATCGGGTCATGCAGAACTTGCCCATTGCTTATTTTGATGACAAACCTGCTGGTAAGATAGCCACACGGATTGTTAATGACACAGAAAACTTGAGTGCCCAGTTCTATGGCGCCTTGCTGTCTCAAATCTTTGTCATGGTGGTACAGACGACCGTGATTTACGTTATTATTTTTCGATTGAACTGGCAGTTAGGACTTGCATTGTTATTACTATTTCCTTTTTTCCTTGTTTGGCAATGGCTATATAATCGTTTAACACATCATCAGGTTAAGGATTTTTATGCTGGGCGGGCAGAATTGAATAACCTTATCAATGAAGCTATGCACGGTGCTGAAATCTTGCAGTTATACGACCAAGAAGAAATGGTCATGGGAGAGTTCTACCAGTCGGCTGGCAAGATGAGGGATGCAGACAACGCCTTGATCTTTGTGTATTCAACAGTGTCATGGTCTTTGACAGAACTGTTTAAGTATTTAGTGATTGCAGGTATTTTAACTTACGTTGGTTTTCAGTTTCTAGGGGGTTATCTGGAGGCTAGTCCTGGTCGTATCTTTGTCTATCTGACTTATGTGACCATTTTATTTGACTTGTTGGGGGGCTTGGTGAGGCAATTGCCGAATATTCAGCGTTCCCTTGAGACAGGTCGTCGTGTCATGGAACTCTTGTCGGCGGAAACAGAGAGCGATGCTTCTGCTAGCATAGAGGTCAGTCAAGGTCAGGTAGTCTTTGATAAGGTGGGTTTTTCATATATTGAAGGGCAGCCTGTCTTGTCTGATATTTCCTTTACAGTTAATAAAGGTGAAACCTTAGCGCTTGTCGGTCATACGGGGTCTGGCAAATCGTCTATCATGAACCTGCTTTATCGCTTTTATGAGGCTCAAGAAGGAGATATTCGGATTGATGGTCAGTCGATTAGGGACTACTCGCGTGAGAGCTTGCGTCAGCACATGGGCATTGTCTTACAAGACCCGTACTTATTTACAGGAACGGTTGCTAGTAATGTGACCATGGGACGTAGGGATAAGACAGATGAGGAGGTCATTGCGGCTTTAGAAAAGGTTGGTGGGGCTGCCATGTTGGCCCGTTTGGAAAAAGGTATCCACGAACCTGTTGTTGAAAAAGGCTCTAGCTTTTCATCTGGTGAACGCCAGTTGATTTCCTTTGCGCGTACGCTGCTTGCTGATCCAAGTATCCTCATCTTAGATGAGGCGACATCCCACATTGATACTGAGACAGAGGAGCTCATTCAGCAAGCCATGTCTGTGGTCAAGGAGGGGCGGACGACCTTTATCATCGCCCACCGCTTATCAACCATTCAAAATGCCGATCAGATTTTGGTGTTGGATGCAGGTCGGATTGTCGAGCGAGGCACTCACACAGAACTCCTTGCTCAAAATGGCCGCTACGCCCACATGCACCGCATTCAACAAAAGGTTGGGGTGTAGGGGGAATACCACAGAAACAAGAAAAGCCCCCGTGTTTATTAGGGGGCAATTTTTTAAAAATGTGATACAGACAGATAAACGCTTTAACGCCCCTGTTCCACAAGAGTTATTGAGCGAATAGGTAAAACTCAACGATTCATCATCAGGAGAAAAATTGGAAACCATCATCAAAGATTATTGGCAACAGTTTAAAACGGGGTATAAAGAACGCTATCAGAAAGTCTTTTTTAGTGACGTGAGTCATTACCATCAGACGAAACCTTTTGTCGAGCGGTTGCAACAGTTTTTAACAGACTTATTCTTTTTAACGATTTACAACCCAATCCCTACACCATGGCCTATCCTATCATGCTTACTATTTAGTTCCTTGATGGCACTCCAAAGCTCACTTTCTGCTGGTGTGAGAACAAAGTAGTGGTCAAAGAGCATCATACCAATTTCGCGAATGAGCCATTTGACACGTAAGGCAATCTTCAGATGGCTAATCCTATCTGTTGAGATGTCCTCCAAACATTCCGTGATACGCTGCTGAGATAAGCGATGCCCTTGGTCTGTGTAAGCTGAAAAAGCATTTTGAAATGCAGTCACTAAAGCAATGATATCTTGATGATAGGTATCTGCTTGCTTTGGTGTTTTTTGTTTTGACAAGAAACGAAAAATCATAATATCCCTCCTCAGTCTTGATAGTGAAAATAAATTGGTGTTTTACTGACCTTTATCATGTCAAAGGATTCGTTATTGACCTTATAGACATAATGCTTAAAGTTCTCAAGTTGGTAGATGTCATTTCCGATAGAGATGACCTGTGTGTCAGGATTGTAACTGTGGTCCGTAGTCCTTATCACATCACCCATGTGATATTCTGTTAGTTGACCGTCTTTGTAGGAGTGAGTGATTAGCATACTGCCAGTTTTACATTGGAAGGTGCCTTTTAAGTCTCTAGTATAAAACTCATAAGGTTTTGAAAAGCCCCAGAGCATAAGACAAATCAGTAAAAAACTGATGATAGATATAAAAATAGACTTTTTTGTCATCATGAGGACCTCCCTTTTTATAATAATATTATATCAAATCCCGACATCTTTTGTCCATTTGTATACGGCTAAGATTTCTCGCTTTTCATCTTATCGACAGTCGCATTTTGTCTAAGGTCTTGCTTTATGGTAAAATAAAGTCAAACACATCAACGGGTGGTTTGGGGGTTAATATGTCAGAGATGTTTAGTAAACTGATGGAACAGATTGAGATGCCGAGAGAACAAGTCCTTTCGGAGTTTTTTCAGTCTGCGGATATTAAGGAAGTCAAGGTACACTCGATTAGTCGTTTATGGGAGTTTACCCTCCAGTTTGACCAGATATTGCCCCTAGAGCTATATGTTGCCTTGGTCAATCGACTGAAAGATAGCTTCGAGAAGCTAGACATTAAAGCGACCTGTCGTATTCTTGTTGAGCATCCTGTTATCACAGCAGAGTTGCTATCAGCTTATTACAAGCAAGCTTTTGAAGAACCATTGTGTGCCAGCAGCAGTTTTAAGGCGACCTTTTCACAGTTACAGGTGACTTATGATGGGGAAGTCGTGACCATTCATGCACCAGCCTTTGTTAATAATGACCATTTTAAGAAAAATCACATTCCTAATCTAGTCAAACAGCTGTCTCTCTTTGGCTTTGGTGATTTATCCGTTCAAGTGGTATCAGATGAGGTAAAAACACAGGAAGTTGCCGCACAAGTTGAGGCAGTACGTGAAACCATTATGACCCAGGCCAATGAGCAAGCGATTGAGGCTCAAAAATCATTGGAAGCTAGTATGCCACCTGAGGTGGAACAGTCTCCCGCACCTCAGTTTGACTACAAAGAACGCCAACAAGCGAGACAAGCTAGTTTTGATAAGGCCGACATCACCCCCATGGTTGAAGTTACTACGGAGGAAAATCGTCTTGTCTTTGAGGGGATGGTTTTTGATGTTGAGAAAAAGACGACACGCACTGGGCGCCACATCATTTCCTTTAAGATGACGGATTACACCTCAAGCTTTGCCATGCAAAAATGGGCGAAAGATGAGGCTGAATTAAAGAAATATGATATGGTTAGCAAAGGCGCTTGGATCAGAGTGCGTGGTAATGTTGAGTATAACCAATTTGCCAAGACCTTGATGATGAATGTTCAAGATGTCAAAGAGATTGCCCACATTGAACGCAAGGACTTGATGCCTGACGGTGAGAAACGTGTGGAGTTCCACGCGCATACAAACATGTCAACCATGGATGCTCTGCCGACTGTTGAAGCTCTCATTGCCAAAGCTGCCAAGTGGGGCCATAAGGCAGTTGCCATTACTGACCATGGTAATGTTCAGAGTTTTCCACATGGTTATCATGCTGCTCGCAAGGCAGGAATAAAGGCTATTTTTGGTTTGGAGGCCAATATCGTTGAGGATAGGGTACCTATTACATATAACGAAGTTGACCAAGACTTATCTGAGGCGACTTATGTGGTTTTTGACGTTGAGACGACAGGCCTTTCAGCGGTCAACAACGCCTTGATACAGATTGCTGCTTCCAAGATGCACAAGGGCAATATCATCGCACAATTTGATGAATTTATTGACCCAGGTCATCCTTTATCTGCCTTTACCACTGAACTGACAGGTATTACAGATAATCATTTAAAGGGAGCTAAACCTCTTTTACAGGTTTTAGAAGAATTTCAGGCTTTCTGTCAAGGAACGGTTTTGGTAGCCCATAATGCGACGTTTGACGTTGGTTTTATGAATGCCAACTATAAGCGCCTCCAACTACCTGTGATTTCCCAACCTGTTATTGATACCTTGGAGTTTGCTCGTAACCTCTATCCAGAATATAAACGTCATGGTCTAGGGCCTTTGACCAAGCGTTTTGGTGTTTCGCTTGAACATCACCACATGGCTAATTATGACGCCGAAGCTACTGGACGTCTGCTCTTTATCTTCATTAAAGAAGCTAAGGAAAACCGTCAGGTGACCAATCTGTTAGAATTAAATACACATCTAGTCGATGACAATTCGTATAAAAAAGCGCGTGTCAAACATGCCACTATCTACGTTCAAAATCAGATAGGGCTGAAAAATATGTTCAAATTAGTGACCTTATCAAATGTGACTTATTTTGAAGGTGTAGCTCGGATTCCGAGGTCTGTGCTTGATGCTCATAGGGAAGGGTTGTTGTTGGGAACTGCTTGTTCAGAGGGAGAGGTTTTTGATACCCTTTTATCGTCAGGAATTGACCAAGCTACAGAAGTGGCTAAGTATTATGATTTCATTGAAATCATGCCACCAGCCCTCTACGAACCTTTGATTGTGAGAGAATTGATTGCTGACCATGATGGTGTTCGTCAAATCATCAGAGATTTGATTGAGATTGGACGTCGCTTGGATAAGCCTGTTTTAGCAACAGGTAATGTGCATTATTTGGAGCCAGAAGACGAGATTTACCGTGAGATTATTGTGCGTAGTCTAGGTCAAGGAGCTATGATTAACCGTACTATTGGACGTGGGGAGGATGCTAAGCCAGCTCCGTTACCGAAAGCACATTTCAGAACGACCAATGAGATGTTAGATGAGTTTTCTTTTTTAGGTCAGGACTTGGCTTATGAAGTTGTTATAACCAACACCAACGCCATGGTTGAGCGTTTTGAAGAGGTCGAGGTGGTCAAAAAAGACCTCTACACTCCGTACATTGAGAAGGCTGAGGAAACCGTTGCTGAATTGACCTATCAAAAGGCCTTTGAGATATATGGCAATCCCTTGCCAGATATCATCGATTTAAGGATTGAAAAAGAGCTGACATCAATCTTGGGTAATGGGTTTGCCGTGATTTATCTAGCTTCTCAGATGTTGGTCAATCGCTCCAATGAACGTGGTTACCTAGTTGGTTCACGTGGGTCTGTGGGGTCTAGTTTTGTAGCGACCATGATTGGTATTACAGAGGTTAATCCCATGCCACCCCACTATGTTTGTCCGTCTTGTCAACATTCGGAGTTCATTACTGATGGTTCTGTCGGTTCTGGTTATGATTTACCAGATAAACAGTGTACGCAGTGTGGTACCAAGTATAAAAAAGATGGTCAGGACATTCCGTTTGAAACCTTCTTAGGTTTTGATGGGGATAAAGTGCCCGATATTGATTTGAACTTTTCGGGAGATGACCAACCGAGTGCCCATTTGGATGTGCGTGATATTTTTGGTGAACAATACGCTTTTAGGGCTGGTACAGTAGGTACGGTAGCGGATAAGACGGCGTATGGTTTTGTTCGAGGCTATGAACGAGACTATGGCAAATATTATCCAGAAGCAGAAGTTGATCGTCTTTCGAAAGGAGCAGCGGGAGTCAAACGGACAACAGGACAGCACCCAGGTGGGATTGTTGTTATTCCAGACTACATGGACGTGTTTGATTTCACACCTGTTCAATACCCAGCTGATGACTTATCAGCGGAATGGCAAACGACTCATTTCAACTTCCATGATATTGACGAAAACGTTTTGAAACTTGATGTTCTGGGACATGATGATCCGACCATGGTTCGTAAATTGCAGGATTTATCAGGGATTGATCCTAAGGATATTCCAGCTGATGACCCAGGTGTTATGGCCTTGTTCTCTGGGACAGAGATTTTAGGTGTGACTCCAGAGCAGATTGGTACACCGACAGGGATGCTCGGTATTCCTGAGTTTGGGACAAACTTTGTTCGGGGCATGGTTGATGAGACACATCCAACGACTTTTGCTGAGTTATTGCAGTTATCGGGTCTATCACACGGAACGGATGTTTGGCTAGGCAATGCACAGGATTTGATTAAGGCAGGGACAGCGACCTTGAAGACGGTTATTGGTTGTCGTGATGATATCATGGTTTACCTCATGCACGCAGGTCTTCAACCGAAGATGGCCTTTAACATCATGGAGCGTGTGCGTAAAGGCTTGTGGCTCAAGATTTCCGAAGAAGAGCGTGAGGGCTATATCCAAGCCATGAGAGATAACAAGGTGCCCGACTGGTACATTGAATCTTGTGGGAAAATCAAGTACATGTTCCCCAAAGCCCATGCCGCGGCCTATGTTCTGATGGCTTTGAGAGTAGCTTATTTCAAGGTTCATCACCCGATATACTATTATTGTGCCTACTTCTCTATTCGTGCTAAGGCTTTTGAACTGCGTACCATGAGTGCTGGGCTAGAAGCTGTCAAAGCGCGCATGGCCGATATTGCCGAGAAAAAGAAAAACAACGAGGCTTCCAATGTGGAACAAGACCTGTTCACGACGCTGGAGATTGTCAACGAGATGTTAGAGCGTGGGTTCAAGTTTGGACAACTTGACCTTTACAAGAGTGATGCGGTTGAATTCCTCATTGAAGGTGATACCTTGATACCACCGTTTGTGGCGATGGAAGGTTTGGGAGAGAACGTTGCTAAGCAGTTAGTTCGTGCACGTGCCGAAGGCGAGTTCTTATCTAAAACAGAACTCCGTAAACGAGGTGGGCTATCAACGACCCTTGTGGAAAAATTTGCAGATATGGGCATACTAGGTAATCTCCCAGAAGATAACCAACTAAGCCTATTCGATGATTTGTTTTAGGTAGAAAGTTATATATAATGAAACAGATTGAAGAAACAGTTGTTTTGACTGGTGGTTCAATCTGTTTTTAGTTGGTGTTATGAGACAGATGGCTTTAGATATCATTAAAAGACCTCTGTTGATAAAAGGTCTTTTGCGACCAATTATTTCTCGTCTAATTCCCCAATGAAGTAAATGGCTATCCATAGTGCAAGTGTAAAAAGAACATTATAAACACCGTTGAGATAGTCATGCGCATTTGGGGTTAGTGTTAAAGTCATGTGATATGCTAAGGTGGGTGAAAATGGGAAAAGTAATATTCTAAGTAATTGCCATTTGGTCATTTTTTACCTCCGAATTCTCTATGGATGATTTTCCAATTAAACAGCGTTCCTGCAATGAATAACAGGATAGATAAGAAGCTAGACGGTGTGAAGTCAAAGAATAGAACGCCTGCTGCTGCAATGAGTTCTATGATTAGTAAGACCATGAAAAACAAATCTATTTTAGTCTAAGTCTTTTGTCCCCCTTCATTTCAGAAATGTGTTATGCAGTCATGGTTTAAAAAGGTTATTTAGAAAATCTGCAATCCAATAGGTAGGTTACGGAAAGAGTATTTTTAAAATAATAACCCCAACAATAGTAGAAGTAGTCCAGAGGATTTTTTGCTTTTTCATAAAAGGCTCCTTTTGATGACGGAGATAATTCTTTTCTATATCTATTATTATACACTTTTAATTTCTAAAAATAAAATAATAACATATTATATATCGCATATCAAAAACAATTTGGTTCATGTTTTAAAGTAAGAGATAAGATGTTTTCTACCCCTTAATTAAAATATAGTTAGTCGTAGCCTTATGTGACTATTTTTTATTGCTCCAGGTTTTTTCGATAGCATTTAGATAAATCAAAAACAAGATTTGTGGCGTTTTTGTTATCTATCTCGACTCTTTTTTATCTTCATTGAGAGCGATTAGCTGTACTATCTATTTAAATTTCTGTTCGGTGTCTAAAGCTAGTGCTATATCTTCAAGAGATAAACCAGGATAATCTAAGTTATTATTTTTTGATTGAGGTGGGCAAGTATCATATGTCAGACAGTACATTTGTGATAAAATAATTTATATTTTGAAAGGAACTTTATTATGCTTAATTGTTAGGTTATTCAAAAACGACCCAACGATGTCACGAAAAACCAGTTTGTGAAAATGAAAAAAAGGAACTGGAAAACCTAAATATATAAGTCCCGATAAAAATCGGTATATTAAAGGGTATTGGAAAGGCACAAATAAGCTTTGTGAGTTATCAAGTAAAGATACTAAAACAGGAACTTATGATAATGATTTGAATAGAATAGGAGACTAAATGGAAAGTAACAAATCTTATTTAAGGCTATCCAAATATAATCCTATTTATCGTGACACAGATGGTGGATATACTAGAGAAGAATGGACAGATTTTAGTGATATTGGTAAAAGTTTTAGTGGAGAAAAATTTACTAAACAGGAATATGAAGAAGTTGAACAATCTTATGTTTTAATGATTTACAACTGCTTTAAACAATTAGATGGCAATGATATTTTTGTGTCGGATATTGAAATCTACTCACCACCCATAGAAGACGATTTGTTAGGCATTTACAATCTATTAAAAATTGGTCAGTATCATTTTACAATTACTGATTTACCTATTCTGATAAAATTAGTGTTACGAAATCACATTTTTGGAAAGATGGTTTCTCAAAAAATAGAATGTCAATTCGGATATGATTTTTATACTTACATTGTTGTTTATGAAGAGTTTGTAAAAAATATATACGAAACAAATAAATATAAGTTATATATTGAAAAAGTTAATCCTTGTGATGATTAAGGTTGTGATTTTTCAAAAATTGTCATGCTATGACAAAAGGGGTGTAGCGATGATTATGTCTTTTTCGATCGTTCTAGTTTGACAAAATCCTGTTTTACTCGTAAACTAAAGTAAAATACTATATGAGAGGGGATAGCTATGGCAGATGTAGATAAGGCTATTTTGACGAATGTCATTTTTCGTAAAGCACAGATGACTTTAGATAGACGCATTACCGCTAGTTATAAGAATAACGGCTTGACCCAAGCTCAGTTTACAGTGCTTGAGCGTCTACATACAAAGGGACGTCAGAGGATTGCTGATTTATTGGAGGGGCTTTTAGCCACTTCTGGCAATATGACGGTTGTTTTGAAAAATATGGAGACCAAAGGTTGGATTGCCAGGACCAAATGCACTAATGACAAGCGCTCTTTTTGGATAACCTTGACCGATGAAGGGACGAGAGTTATTGAAAAGGCACTACCGGAACACCTAGCAAGTGTTAGAGAGGTCATGAGTATTTTTACGGAAGAAGAATTAGATCAACTAGCCCATCTTTTGAAAAAATTTAAGAATTTGTAAACATATCACTTTACAAATTCTTTTTTTTACCATATACTACTATATAGTGATAAATAAAGGAGAACTTATGTCTATCATTACAAACATTAAACGTTTATTTAAAGGAGAAAAAGAAATGAAAAAAGTACTTTTTGTTGTAGGTTCACTTCGTGAAGGTTCATTCAACCACCAAATGGCAAAACAAGCTGAAAAAGCTTTAGCAGGTGTTGCAGAAGTTAGCTACTTGGATTACAGCCAAGTTCCTGTATTCAACCAAGATTTAGAAAGCCCAGTATTGCCTGCAGTTCAATCAGTTCGTGATGCTGTTGTTGCAGCTGACGCTATCTGGATCTTCTCACCAATCTACAACTTCGCTATTCCAGGTGCTGTTAAAAACTTGCTTGACTGGTTGAGCCGTGCTCTTGACTTATCAAACCCAGCTGGACCTTCAGCATTGCAAGACAAAGTGGTAACAGTATCATCAGTAGCTAATGGTGGACATGATCAATTATTCGCAGCATACAATGCTCTTCTTCCATTCATCCGTACACAAGTTGTTGGTGATTTCACAGCTAGCCGTGTTAACGATGAAGCTTGGGGAACTGGTGAGCTTGTATTGTCAGACGAAGTTTCTGAAAAATTAGCAGCTCAAGCAAAAGCATTGGTAGATGCGCTTGCGTAATGTTTAACGAGGGTCGGTTTGTACTGACTCTCTTTTTATTTTTTAAAAATTAGGCAAATCAGAAATGTTTGTGAAATCACAAACCATTTTTTTGAAAACCCTATTCCCTAAAGGAAGGTAAGCGGTTAAAAAAGTTGCACATTGTGAACTTTTCCGATAGAATAGTAGGGTAAATGATTATGTAACCGAGCCTCAAGTAAGCCTGTTGTCGTCAGAAGAAACGCAGAGCATGCGTTGTTTGACAAAACACTCACTTGCCTTGGTATCTATGGAGGATAATATGGTTTCTATTTCTAAAGACACTCATTTGGAAATGTATTTAAAAATGCAACGCATTCGTGAATTTGATATGCGTATCAACAAATTAGTACGTCGTGGTTTTGTACAAGGGATGACTCACTTCTCAGTTGGTGAGGAAGCGGCAAACGTTGGTGCTGTTCAACACTTGACATATGATGATTTCTTCTTTTCAAACCACCGTGGACACGGTCAATCTATCGCACAAGATATGGACTTGAATGCGATGATGGCAGAACTTGCTGGTAAAGTGACTGGTGTGTCTAAAGGCCGTGGTGGTTCAATGCACTTGGCTGATTTCAAAAAAGGTAACTATGGAACAAACGGTATCGTTGGTGGTGGTTATGCCATGGCCGTAGGTGCTGCTTTGACGCAACAATACAAAGGCACAAACAATATCGCAGTAGCTTTCTCTGGTGACGGTGCGACAAACGAAGGATCATTCCACGAGTCTGTCAACATGGCAGCAACATGGAAATTGCCAGTTATCTTCTTCATCATCAACAACGGCTACGGTATCTCAATGGATATCAAAAATGCGACAAACACGCCACACCTTTACACACGTGCGGAAGCTTACGGTATTCCAGGTTTCTACGTTGAGGATGGAAATGATGTTTTGGCTGTTTATGAAACAATGGGTAAAGCAGTAGAGCACGTCCGTGGTGGTAACGGGCCTGCAATCGTTGAGGTTGTTTCTTACCGTTGGTTCGGTCACTCAACAGCGGATGCTGGTGTTTACCGTACGAAAGAAGAAGTTGATGAGTGGAAGAAAAAAGATCCAATGATCAAGTACCGTGAGTACTTGGTTAAAGAAGGAATTGCAACTCATGAAGATCTTGATGCCATTGATGCTCAAGTGGTTAAGGAAGTTGACGATGCTTACGAATTTGCGGTTAACAGTCCAGATCCAGACTTGTCAGTAGCGTTCGAAGATGTATGGGTAGACTAAACCAGAAAAAGACTCAAAAAGTGATTCATAGGAGAGAGAAATAAAATGGCTGAAACAAAAGTAATGGCTTTGCGTGAAGCAATTAACCTTGCCATGAGTGAGGAAATGCGTAAAGATGAAGACATCTTCTTGATGGGTGAAGATGTTGGTATCTATGGTGGTGACTTTGGGACATCAGTAGGGATGTTAGCAGAGTTTGGTGAAAAACGTGTTAGAGATACACCTATTTCGGAAGCTGCGATTGCAGGTGCCGCGGTTGGTGCTGCAATCACAGGACTTCGTCCAATCATCGACTTGACTTTCATGGACTTTATCACAATTGCTCTTGATGCGATTGTTAACAACGGTGCTAAAAACAACTACATGTTTGGTGGTGGTTTGATTACGCCTGTTACTTACCGTGTTGCTTCAGGTTCAGGTATCGGTTCTGCGGCGCAACACTCACAATCACTTGAAGCGTGGTTGACACATATTCCAGGTATCAAAGTGGTGGCACCAGGTAACGCTAACGATGCTAAAGGTTTGTTGAAATCATCTATCCGTGACAACAATATCGTTATCTTCATGGAGCCAAAAGCCCTTTATGGTAAAAAAGAAGAAGTAACCCTTGATCCAGACTTCTATATTCCACTTGGTAAAGGTGAAATCAAACGTGAGGGTAAGGACATCACCATCGTATCATATGGTCGTATGTTAGAACGTGTTCTTCAAGCTGCTGAAGAAGTGGCTGCTGATGGCATCAACGTTGAAGTTGTTGACCCACGTACACTTATCCCGCTTGATAAAGACATCATCATCAACTCTGTTAAGAAAACTGGTAAGTTGATGTTAGTTAACGATGCTTACAAGACAGGTGGCTTTATCGGTGAAATCGCAACGATGGTTGCTGAGAGCGAAGCATTTGACTACCTTGATCACCCAATCGTTCGTTTAGCTAGTGAAGATGTGCCAGTACCTTATGCACGTGTGCTTGAGCAAGCTGTTCTTCCAGACGTTGCTAAAATTAAGGCTGCTATCTATAAAATCGCTAACAAAGGTTAATCTTTGGCAATGGGACAGGGTCTCTCTGAAAAGCTAATCGATTGACCCTACCTATTGACATGACAATAAACTAAAGATTATCAAAGAGAGAGGAATATATATGGCAGTAGAAATTATCATGCCTAAACTCGGTGTAGACATGCAAGAAGGTGAAATCATCGAGTGGAAAAAACAAGAAGGCGATGAGGTCAAAGAAGGTGAGGTCTTATTAGAAATCATGTCAGATAAGACGAACATGGAACTTGAAGCAGAAGATTCAGGCGTATTGATCAAAATCGTTCGAGGTAATGGTGAAACAGTACCGGTAACAGAAGTTATTGGTTACATCGGTGCAGCTGGTGAAACAGTTGACGCTGGTGCAGCACCTGCTCCTAAAGAAGACGTCCAAGAAGCTGTTGCAGCACCTGTCGCAGAAGCAACTGTGGCAACTCCTGTTGCAGTGGCACCAGCACATAAGCCTCAAGGTGGTAAAGTGCGTGCAACGCCAGCAGCCCGTAAAGCAGCTCGTGATTTAGGCATCGACCTTGGTCTTGTACAAGGAACTGGCGCTAACGGTCGTGTTCATAAAGACGATGTTGAAAACTTCAAGGGTGCAGCTCCTAAAGCAACACCATTAGCACGTCGCATGGCAGCATCGCTTGGTGTTGACTTGTCTACGGTAAGTGGTACAGGAGTTTCTGGTAAAGTCAGAAAATCAGATATCCTAGCCTTAACAGAAGCAGCTAAACCTGCAGAAGCAGTAGCTCCAGTCGCTGAAACACCAGCTCCAGCTAAGGAACTTCCAGAAGGTGTTGAAATCATTAAGATGAGCCCAATGCGTAAAGCAATCACTAAGGCGATGGTTCATTCTTATTTAACAGCACCAACCTTTACGCTTAACTATGACATTGACATGACCAACTTGATGGCACTTCGTAAGCAAATCCTTGAGCCAATCATGGCTAAAACAGGTTTGAAAGTGACCTTTACAGATCTTATCGGTATGGCAGTGACACGTACATTGATGAAAGAAGAGCATGCTTATCTAAATGCTTCTCTGATCAATGATGCTCAAGAAATTGAACTACATAAGTTTGTTAATATCGGTATTGCCGTAGGTCTTGATGATGGTTTAGTCGTACCAGTTGTTCATGGAGCTGATAAGATGAGCATCTCTGAGTTTGTTGTGGCATCTAAAGATGTGATCAAGAAAGCACAGACTGGTAAGTTGAAATCAACAGAGATGACTGGTTCAACCTTCTCAATTACAAACTTGGGTATGTTTGGAACTAAGTCATTCAACCCAATCATCAACCAACCAAACTCAGCCATCTTAGGTGTATCAGCAACTGTTCAAACACCAGTTGTCCTTGATGGTGAAGTGAAGATTCGTCCAATTATGGGACTATCATTAACTATTGACCACCGTATCGTTGATGGTATGAATGGTGCTAAGTTCATGGTTGATTTGAAAAACTTATTGGAAAACCCACTTGAGTTACTCATTTAAGATTGGGACGTCAAGCAGAAGGTTACGTTTAAATTATTTAGTAAAGAGGAGATAAACATGGCAGTAGAAATTATCATGCCTAAACTCGGTGTAGACATGCAAGAAGGTGAAATCATCGAGTGGAAAAAACAAGAAGGCGATGAGGTCAAAGAAGGTGAAGTCTTATTAGAAATCATGTCAGATAAGACGAACATGGAACTTGAAGCAGAAGATTCAGGTGTATTGATCAAAATCGTTCGTGGTAATGGTGAAACAGTACCAGTAACAGAAGTTATTGGTTACATCGGTGCAGCTGGTGAAACAGTTGACGCTGGTGCGGCACCAGCTCCTAAAGAAGACGCTAAGGCTGCTGAAGCAGATTTGAAAGCTGCAGGACTTGAAGTACCGGCAGCTCCAGCTCAACAAGCTCCAGTGGCTCCTAAAGCTGAGCTTGCAGCAGACGAATATGATATTGTCGTTGTCGGTGGTGGTCCTGCAGGTTACTACGCTGCTATTCGTGGTGCTCAACTTGGTGGTAAAGTGGCTATCGTTGAGAAAACAGAATTTGGTGGTACTTGCTTGAACGTTGGATGTATCCCAACTAAGACTTACCTTAAAAACGCTGAAATCCTTGATGGTTTGAAGATTGCTGCAGGTCGTGGTATTAACCTTGCATCAACAAACTATACGATTGACATGGACAAGACAGTTGAGTTCAAGAATTCTGTTGTTCGCACCTTGACTGGTGGGGTAAAAGCCCTTCTTAAAGCTAATGGTGTGACAATGTTCAACGGTCTTGGAACAGTTAACCCAGATAAGACTGTCAGCATCGGCGATAAGACAATCAAAGGTCGCAGCATTGTCCTTGCAACAGGTTCTAAAGTATCTCGTATCAACATTCCTGGTATTGATTCTAAACTTGTCTTGACATCAGATGACATTCTTGACTTACGTGAAATTCCAAAATCACTTGCTGTTATGGGTGGTGGCGTTGTTGGTGTCGAGCTTGGTCTTGTTTGGGCATCATACGGTGTTGAAGTAACTGTTATTGAAATGGCAGACCGTATCATTCCAGCAATGGATAAAGAAGTATCGCTTGAACTTCAAAAAATCCTTGCTAAGAAAGGTATGACATTCAAGACATCAGTTGGTGTTGCTGAAATCGTTGAAGCTAACAACCAGTTGACATTGAAGTTGACAGATGGTTCAGAAGTTGTTGCTGAGAAAGCTCTTCTTTCTATCGGACGTGTGCCACAATTGAACGGTCTTGAAAACTTGAATCTTGAAATGGATCGTGGTCGTATCAAGGTTAATGAATATCAAGAAACATCAGTACCAGGTATCTATGCACCAGGTGATGTTAATGGTATCAAGATGCTTGCTCACGCAGCTTACCGTATGGGTGAAATCGCAGCTGAAAATGCGCTTCATGGCAATGTTCGCAAAGCTGAATTGGATTACACGCCAGCAGCAGTTTACACACACCCAGAAGTTGCCATGGTTGGTTTGACAGAAGAACAAGCACGTGAGAAATACGGTGATATCCTTATCGGACGTTGCTCATTCACAGGTAACGGACGTTCAATCGCTTCAAACGAAGCTCACGGTTTTGTCAAAGTCATCTCTGAGCCTAAGTATCATGAAATCCTTGGTGTACACATCATCGGCCCAGTTGCTGCTGAATTGATCAACGAAGCAGCGACAATTATGGAAGCTGAATTAACAGTACATGATGTTGCAGCATCAATCCATGGTCACCCAACATTCTCTGAGGTGATGTACGAAGCCTTCCTTGACGTTCTTGGCGAAGCAATTCACAACATGCCTAAGAAGAAAAAATAACTTAAACTACAGTATCTATAACAATAGTATTGACTATTAAGTTAAGGGAAAAAATCGCATCTAAATTTAGATGTGATTTTTTCATAAAGTTGCTAAATGGCAATATAGCTTCCACATGTTATGATATAGTCCTTTAGTTTCTGTATAGTATTTGTTATACTATACTTATGAAAAGTTACGGAATAGATTTTAGAAAACGAGTTATTGCTTATGTAGAGACTGGTCATTCCAAAAAAGAAACGTGTCAGTTA